>DASYNR010000107.1:0-4330 GCA_036008485.1 Candidatus Acidiferrales bacterium
GCAATTTCGATTATTGGCGAATCCGAATCAGCCACCCGAACAAGTTGTGGGCGTGGTGGCAAACGTAAAACACAACGGCCTGAACGAACCTGATTCCATGGACGCCTATGAAGCCGTCGCCCAGACAGCATGGCCGTATGCTATCGTCGCTGTCCGCGCTTCGCAGAATAGCGAAGCGCTGCTGCCTTCCATCCGCTCTGTAATTGCATCCTTCGATCCCGATCTCGCCCTCTATAACGTGCGCTCCATGGAAGAAATCACCGCGGATTCACTAGGTTCGCGCCGCTTGACGCTCACTCTCGTTGGATTGTTTGCCGCGCTCGCTCTGGTGCTCGCAACCGTCGGCATTTACGGCGTGATGAGTTATGTCGTTTCCGGACGCACACAGGAAATCGGAATTCGCATCGCGCTAGGCGCGCAACGCAGCGACGTTTTCAAGTTGGTCGTCGGACAGGGAATGGCGCTCGCCGGAATTGGCCTTGTGCTCGGATTAATCGCCGCTGCCGCCGTCACTCGATACTTAGGATCGCAATTGTTTCATGTGAATGCGATTGATCCCATCACCTACGGTGGCGTCACTTTGCTGTTGGGCGCCGTGGCATTGCTCGCGTGCTACATTCCCGCGCGCCGCGCTACGCGCGTCGATCCGTTGGTGGCGCTGAGGTACGAATGAGGGTGTAGCTCGCGTTCTCTGAGCGCGAGGCTTTTCTTACGCGATGGCTTTGTAGGCAGTCGCAACAGGCGCGGAATTCTTAGAAAGATCAAATGGCCCCATCGGCACCGTCTGCGAAGCCACACGAAGTTCTCCGCGGAATGGCGCCTCCGGCGGACGCCGGTTCAACGCTTCTTCCGCGCAAATCTTCGCCACATCCGCGTTATTATTTGTTTCCGAAAGATGCGCCAAAATTAAATACCGCGCTTCGCCGTCAAAACTTTCCGGATCGCACAAATATTCGCTCACCGCGTCATTCGACAAATGCCCCGTGCGGCTCATCACCCTCTGCTTGATGTGCCACGGATATGGCCCCACCTTCAACATTTCCAAATCGTGATTCGATTCCAGTATCAAGCAATCCGCGCCGCGCAAATGGTGCTTCACCAACTCCGGCATGTAGCCCAGGTCGGTAACAATCGCCACTTTCGTGCAATCGTTCTCGCAATTATTTTGAAATGTGAACCCCACCGGATCGGCGGCGTCGTGCGGAATCGAAAACGCCGAAACTTCTATATCGCCGATAAAAAATCTATCGCCCGGATGGAAATGTTCCACGTGCGTCATCCGCTTGTGCCCGCTCGCGGGCATCGAAGCCATCGTCGCGTCGTACGTTGCGGGAGTGAAATACACCGTCGTGCGCCACAATCCCAAAACTTGTGGCAGTCCGCCAACGTGATCGCTATGTTCGTGGGAAATTACGATGCCGTCTAACTTTTCAATCGAATGGCTGAGAACTTCAAGCCGTCGAAGAGTCTCGCGCTTCCCGAGTCCCGCGTCCACCAACACGCGCGTCGTCGGCGTTTCAATCAGTGTCAAATTGCCGCTGCTGCCCGACGCCAGAATGGATACTCGGATGCCGATCGCGCTCTCCCCAAAGCAAAAATCGATGTGGAGATGATGGCAGGGCGCGAAGCGGGCGTCAATCCCTATGACCCATCTTGCCGCAACGTTTATTCATTGCAGCGCGAAGATCGCGTGAACCGTTGCCTCCCGAGTTATCTTTTCAGGAAAGAGTTGTAAGGAGCGTCTCTCCCAAAATTGTTCGGTGAAGCGTTGCTTCGTAGTGTCCTCGCTTAGCCCTGCCCGCGGAACATAAAGCAATTTCGATTCAGAAGCGTTGCTTACAAAGAGGATTGCTCCCAATTTACCTCCCAATCCGCCAGCGATCTCTTCCGCTACGACGCGGGCTTTTTCGACAGAGGCGCGCCGAGCCTTAGCATCCAGCGCGTCCGGATCGTTCACTTCCCACTCAACTCCGACGATTCGATTTGCGCCGGCGCGGACGGCAAGATCAACAACCCGTTGCGCATCGTTGGTCGAAACGCGAACGCTCCAGCTTTGTACGACGGTGAATTTGTGAAATTTTCTTTCCTCCATTGCAAATTCCTTTAAATCGTCGGAACTCTGAGTTTCAGATTTCAGGCCGTGGGTTTCGATTCGCTCTTTTGAGATTCCACCGTTCAGTATGCTTTTTATTACCTGATCTGCGATGCGCAGGTTCTCTTCATACGCGGTCTCGTGCGTTTGCCCAAAAGTTTTCGCTTCAAGGGTGACCCTTGCAATGTCCGCTTCAACTTCAACTTTTTGCGTCACGGTGACTTCGACGGACTTATTATCCTTGGTAACTTGAAGTTCTTGGGAAAGCAGTGCGGGTGCGGTGCAGAGCAATATCACAATAGCAATCCAATATTTCGTGCGCATCGTTGCCTCCGGCCGGGCAGAGATTGCCAGCGGACTATTCACTCGTGTAAGTACCTGCTAGCTAAAATGCTTCGATGCGGGAATTAGCAATCCAGATGTTTGCGGGTAAGCGTAAATCCATTGAGGCTTCCAACCACCGTCGCAGAAGTCTGATCGGCGCGAAACGCTGCAATCGCCGCCGTCTGCACTTCTTCGCGCGTCACAGCTTCCACGCTCGCAAGAACTTCATCCGTCGAAAAAAATCGGCTGAAATACATTTCCTGCCGCGCTAAGTTTGACATGCGTGCTCCCGTCGATTCCAGCGACAGCACCAGCGAACCTTTCAAATGATCCTTCGCGCGCCGTAATTCTTCCGCCGTCACCAACTCCGCTTTCAACGAGCGAAATTCCGCGGAAATCAATCCCAGAACTTTCTCCGCATTTTCGATGGACG
Source organism: Candidatus Acidiferrales bacterium (assembly GCA_036008485.1). Taxonomy (GTDB): domain Bacteria; phylum Acidobacteriota; class Terriglobia; order Acidiferrales; family UBA7541; genus DASTCZ01. Next base: position 2,850 of record DASYNR010000107.1, read on the forward strand.
TTCCCGCATAAACGGAAAACAGTCCTGCATCCGAATATGGATTCACTTCGCTGAATACGGAATAAGCCAGCCCCTGCTTCTCCCGAATATTTTGAAATAAACGTGACGACATTCCGCCGCCAACAATCGTATTCAGAATCGCCACCGTGAATCGACGTTCGTCCGCCAGCGCCACGCTCGGCACACCAACGCAAATGTGCACCTGCTCCAATTCGCTTTTCGATTGCTGCGCCACGGACGAATGCGCTTTCGGAATAGTTTCCTCTACGGAAAATTCTCCGGCCGGCAAACCGCCGAACGCATTCGCTACCAGATCAACCACCCGCGCATGCTCCAAGTGTCCCGCCGCCGTTACCAACATGTTTCCCGGCACGTAAGCTTTGCGATGGTCTTCCACCACCGCCTCGCGCGAAAAATCTCCCACCGTTTCCGGCGTTCCCAGTATCGGCCGCCCCAGCGGATGTCCTCTCCAAAAATTCTCCACCAGCATTTCGTGCGCCACAGATTCAGGATTGTCCTGATCCATTTTTATTTCTTCCAGCACCACTTGCTTCTCGCGCGCAATTTCCTCCGCATCAAACAGAGGATGCAGCGCCAGATCCGAAAGCACTTCCCACGCTACCGGCAAATGTTCGTCCAGAACTTTCGCGTTGAACGAAACCATTTCCTTCGCCGTGAATGCGTCCATCATTCCGCCGATGCTGTCGATGCTCCGCGCGATTTCTTCCGCGCTGCGCCGCTCCGTCCCCTTAAAAACCATGTGCTCGGTAAAATGCGCAATCCCGTTCCGCGCCGCAGTTTCACTTCTCGATCCGCTTCGCAGCCATATCCCCACCGAAATCGACCGCACGTGCGGCATCGGCTCCGTAACAATCACCAACCCGTTCGGCAATACTTCGCGATGAATTGTGCGCGCTTCGTTCATTCAGGAAAATTTATCCATTCAGTTGGAAAATTCACGGCGTGATAGTGGACACATTCATTCTGACACACCCTAACTCGAATCTCCACGCGCTGCGCGTAAATTGGTCTCGTAGGGGCGGGTCTGCGACCCGCCCGCCGCACCGACACTCCTCCTTGCCCTGAGCTGCGAAGCGTCGGTGCACCCCGCGAATTCACTCAGCACAAACCTTTCTGCTCGCCCCGAGCTTCAAAGTAGCTGAGCGTCCATCCGCCTTCTCACCTTGCAACCCCGCATCACTCAAATAACATCACATCTTCTATCTTTTCCGGAACGCGCCAACTCGATGCGAACATTTCTCATCCTCGCTCTTGGAACAGTTCTCGGCGTTATTGCGCGTCCCGCATCACCCGGCTATAGGAACGACACAATCTTTTCCCTCCTTTACACAAAAGATGTAATTTTCGCCTCCACTCGCACCGGATTATTCCGCGGCAACCCCGAGACACGCAGTTGGACGCCGGTTCATCTCCCTCCGGGCACAAAACCCGGCGGTTGTCTGAACGCAACCGATTCCGGC
>DASYNR010000108.1:0-25800 GCA_036008485.1 Candidatus Acidiferrales bacterium
GGCGGGACATTTTACTTTTGGGAATACGGTTTCGGGGATTTATGACGTGCGGGCGCAGGCGAACGGATTGTGGTCGGAACTGGTGCACAACGTTAGCGTGAAGAAGAATGATGAAGTGAGTGTGAAATTGCAGATTAAGGCAGCGGCACCGAAGCCTGCTGAGAAACCGTAGAGTCGCAGGCACGTTCTAAAAATCCGCGTTTCAATTTTGATTTAGAAATAAATTCAAAAATAAATTCAAGAACCCCACGTTCGCCCGCTGCGCGGGACGAACATGGGCACCCCGATCTGAACCCGATTCCATTTTTTTCTCTGGTGTTTGCTGATGTTGGATTTGTTAGCGATGGCGGCCTCGATTTCTTTGGCGGAATAGGAGAGCGGCGGATTTAGGATTTCGTGGCCGTCGTGAGTGATCAGGATGGTGTCTTCGAAGAAGAGGGCTTGATCGCCCGCGGTGAAGCGCGGCTCGAAACAAATTACGTTGCCGGCGCGGAGGACGCGGGGGAAGCCGTCGGCCACATCGGATCTCAAATTCGACAGGCTCAGGGCAAGCAGGAGTGCCGGTGCTACTGGCGCGTTCATGGTGTGTTAACACATCGGCTGGCAGTTGGCGGATAGTCTTTCAGATTCGATTTGGGGCGAGTGTTTCGATTGACTACCCTATCCGGGTATGGTATCAACCTGAATTGGGATGGAGAGGATTTATGGCGGTGATGGGTGGAAGTTGGATGAATTTCTTATTTGGGCGTGAGGTTATTTCATGAGAGTTGGCGGCTGGGTGATGGTGGTTATTTTAGGTGGGAGTGCTCTTGCGTCCGCGGGATGCGGGCGTGGTGGAGAAAATTCGGATGCCGGAGCGCCTCCGGCGCTGAAGGTTGAGAAGGCGGAAGACGCGAATGTTTTTACGGTGGAAAACACGGGGCAATTCCCGCTGATCGCGGCGGTGGTACATGTTGCAGCTTCGGAATTGAGAACGACTGGGACGGTGAATCCGGATATTTCGCGCGCCGTGCCGGTGGTTTCTTTGGCAAGCGGGCGGGTGGTGGAAATTGACGCGCGGCTGGGAGACACGGTTCAAAAGGGACAGTTGCTGCTGAAGGTGCAGAGTTCGGATATTTCGTCGGCGTTTTCGGATTATCGGAAAGCGACGGCGGATGAACAACTGGCGGCTACTCAATTGGAGCGTTCGAAATTGCTTTACGACAAGGGCGCAATTTCTTTGAACGATTTGCAGGTTGCGCAGGACACGGCAGACAAGGCGAAGGTTGATGTGGAGACGACAGCGGAAAAGCTGCGCGTACTGGGAAATACGGATTTGATACATCCGACCGGAATTGTGGAGATTCACGCGCCGATTACCGGAGTGATCACGGATCAGCAGATTACGAATGCGGCCGGCGTGCAGGGGCTGAGTTCGCCGAATCCATTTACGATTTCGGATTTGTCGTACGTGTGGATTTTGTGCGACGTGTATGAGAACGATCTTTCGAGCGTGCGGATGGGAGATAAGGCGAACGTCCGGCTGAATGCGTATCCGGATAAAGATTTTACGGGAGTGGTCAGCAACATCGGTCCAATTCTCGATCCGAATATCCGGACGGCGAAAGTACGGCTTGAGGTAAGGAATCCGGGGCTGATGCGTCCCGGGATGTTTGCGACGGCTACATTTCATGGGCAAAAATCGGAACATTTTGCGGCGGTGCCGGCCACGGCAATTCTGCATTTGCATGACCGCGATTGGGTTTACATTCCGGCGGGCGAGAAAAAATTCCGGCGTGTTGAGGTGAGAGGCGGAGACATGCTGCCCGGCGAAATGCAGATTGTGCTTTCTGGAATTTCGGTTGGGCAGCAAGTGGTGACGAACGCGCTGGAATTCCAGAATCGGGTGGAACAGTAATGATTCGAGCAGCCGTCGATTTTGCCCTGAACAACCGGTTCATTGTGCTGGCGGTGGCGCTGGCACTTTTTGTGTGGGGAATTATTGCGTTCAAAAGATTGCCGGTGGAAGCGTATCCGGATGTGGCGAACACTTGGGTGCAGGTGATTACGCAGTGGCCGGGGCGAGCGGCGGAGGAGGTGGAACAGCAAATCACAATTCCGACTGAGATTCAGATGAACGGAATTCCGCATCTTCAACACATACGATCCGCGTCGTTGGCCGGGCTTTCGGTGGTGAATTTGATTTTTGATGATGACTCGGATAACGACTGGGACCGCCAGAAAGTGCTGGAGCGAATTTCGCAGATCACACTTCCCGCCAATGTTTCCGCGCAGGTTGGGCCTGACTTCAGTCCTATAGGGTCAGTGTACTGGTACACGCTGACGAGCACGAATCCGAATTACGACTTGATGGAGTTGAAGTCACTGCAGGATTGGACGATCAGCAAATACATCAAGGCGGCGCCGGATGTGGTGGACGATTCTTCATTCGGCGGATTGACGCGCGAGTATCAGGTGAAGGTGGATCCGGACAAATTAATTTCATATGGATTGAGTTTGGCGCAGGTCGAGCAACAATTAACGAACAGCAATGCAAATGCTGGGGGAAGTTTCATCGAGCAGGGAGCGCAGCAGATTAATGTGCGCGCGGTCGGGCTGGTTACTGATGTGCAGGACATTGAAAAAATTGTGCTGAAAACGCAGCGCGGCACGGCGATACGCGTGAGTGATATCGCGCAAGTTGTGCAAGGGCCGAAAATCCGGCTGGGACAAATCGGACGGGCGATTCATCGCGCGGATGGAGTGGTGGTTGACGACAATGATGTAGTCGAGGGAATTGTTTTCATGCGGAAGGGCGCGGACACGGCGGCAACGATGGATGGAATTCACGCCGCGGTGGAAAAGCTGAACGACCACATTCTGCCGCCCGGTGTGAAAATTGTGCCGTATCTGGATCGCGACGATCTTGTTCATTACACGACGCATACGGTGCTGGAGAATTTAGGCGAGGGAATGATCCTGGTAGTGATTATTTTATTTATTTTTTTGGGAAATGTACGCGGGGCGCTGATTGTTTCCATCACCATTCCTTTTGCGCTGCTGTTTGCTTCGATTTGTCTGGACCTGCGGCATATTTCCGCGAATTTGCTTTCGTTGGGCGCGCTGGATTTTGGAATGGTGGTGGATGGCGCGGTGGTGATGACGGAAAACATTGTGCGTCATTTGAACCGGCGCGAGTCGGTGCAGCGGACGACGATGGATTGCATTCGAGAAGCGGCGCACGAGGTGCAGCGGCCGGTGTTCTACGCGATTGCAATTATTATTACCGCGTACCTGCCGATTTTCACTTTGCAAAGCGTGGAAGGAAAATTATTCAAGCCCATGGCGTGGACGGTAGCGTTCGCTTTGCTGGGCGCGCTGATATTTTCCATGCTGGTGGCTCCGGCGCTGGCGAGTATTTTCTTCCGGGCCGGAGTGAAAGAGTGGAAAAATCCTGTGCTGGTTTTTATTACGGCGCGATACAAGTCGGCCGTGCACTGGACAATTCGCATGCGCTGGCTGACGGTGAGCGTGGCGGCGATTCTATTTGCGTTTGCGATGTATTTGGCGTTTGGAGGCGCGATTGGATCGGAATTTCTGCCGCATCTGGATGAAGGTGCGATCTGGGTACGCGGAACGCTTGCGCCAAGCACGGGGCCGACGGAGAGCGCGCGAGTAGCGGAACGGGCACGTCAGGTGCTGTGTTCATTTCCGGAAGTGCCGCAAGTGGAAAATCAGATTGGGCGGCCGGACGATGGAACGGACACGACCGGATTTTTCGACATGGAATTTTTCGTAGATCTTTTGCCGAAAGACAAATGGCGGCCGGTGTTTCATGAAAACAAGGAAGCGCTGATTGCGTCTATGGACCGCGAGCTGGAGAAAATACCGGGAGTGTTCTGGGGATTTTCGCAGCCGATTTCAGACAATCTGGAAGAAGCGGTGAGCGGAGTGAAAGGCGCGCTGGCGGTAAAAATTTATGGAGATGATCTGAAGACGCTGGAGTCGAAGGGCGATGCGATTGTCGGAGTGATGCGCGGCGTGCGCGGAGTAGAAGATTTGGGATTGTTCCGCGTGCTGGGACAGCCGAATTTAAATTTTGAAGTGGATCGGGACGCGGCGGCGCGATTTGGAATTAACGTTTCGGATGTGCAGGACGCGATTCAAACGGCGGTGGGCGGCAACGCGCTGAGCGAAGTGTTGATTGGAGAGCAGCGATACGATTTGGTGCTGCGTTATTTACCGGAATACCGGGACACGCGAGAAGCGATTGAGAGGATACGTTTGCTGGCGCCGACGGGCGAGCGAGTGTCACTGGCACAATTGACCAAGAGCAGCGTTTCGGATGGGGGGTCGGAAATTTATCGCGAAAATAATTCGCGATACGTGGCGATAAAATTCAGCGTGCGCGGAAGAGACTTGGGCAGCACAGTGGAAGAGGCGATTCGCAAAGTGAATGCCGCGGTGAAATTGCCGGTGGGATACACGATTGACTGGGCGGGCGAATATGAAAGTCAGAAGCGTTCGCAGCACCGATTGATGCTGGTGTTGCCGGTGACGATGGTGGCGATATTTATTATTTTGTACGCGATGTTCCGGTCAGTGAAATGGGCAGGGCTGATTCTGACGAATGTGGCGATGGCCCCGCTGGGAGGCTTGCTGGCGCTGCTGGTGACGGGAACGAACCTGAGCGTTTCTTCGGGCGTGGGATTTTTGGCGCTTTTCGGCGTTTCCGTGCAAACCGGGATTATCATGGTGGAATATATCAACCAACTCCGCGCCCGTGGATACACAATTGAAGAAGCTGCCGCCGAAGGCGCGGTGCTGCGGCTGCGTCCGATTATGATGACGATGCTGGTGGCGACGCTGGGACTGTTACCGGCGGCGACATCGCATGGAATTGGATCGGATTCGCAACGGCCTTTTGCAATTGTGATTGTGGGGGGGCTGGTAGCTAATTTGATGTTGGGAATATTTTTGCTGCCGACGATGTATGTGTGGTTTGCGAGCAGTGGGGACAAATTGCCTGAGCCTGAGCCGGGGGAATCGGTATAGAGCGATTTGATTTTGGGAGAGTGAATGAAAAAAGCGGAAGTGTGCGCGTTGATCAAGGATGTGGGAATTATTCCCGGGCTTCGAGTGAGCTCGTATGACGATGGACATTTTGCGGCGGAGGCAGTGACGGCCGGCGGAATTCCCATTGTGGAAATTACGATGACGGTGCCGGGAGCTCTGGAGCTGATCACGCATCTGGTGAAGCGTCATCCGAAGATGACTGTGGGCGCGGGGACGGTGCTGGACATCGAGACGGCGCGGGTTTGCATCGATGCGGGCGCGAGTTTTCTGACGAGTCCTTCATTAAATTTGAAAATTATTGAACTTGCGGCGAAGGAAGAGATTGCGGTTCTGCCGGGCGCGCTGACGCCGACGGAGATTGTGACTGCATGGCAAGCGGGCGCGGACTTTGTGAAGGTATTTCCGTGCGCGCTGCATGGCGGAGACAGCTACATCAGGGCGTTGAAGGCTCCGCTGCCGGATGTGCTGCTGATTGCGGCCGGCGGAGTGAATCAACAAACGGCGGGAAATTTTATTTTGGCGGGTGCGACGGCAATTGGTGTGGGCGCCGAGTTGGTGCCGGCGGAAGCGATTGTGCGGCGGCAAGGGGACAGGATCAAGGAGTTGGCACAGCGTTTTGTAGGATTTGTAAAAGACGCGCGGAACCGGTTGGCTGGGCGAGAGTGATTTAGGCGTCAGACGAAATAGATGGAAGGGAGCAGCGAATAAAGATGTCACATTTATCCCGAGAGAAATTGGATTTGGTGAATCGAACGAAGAAAATTATCGGTCAGCTGGAGAGCGTTCTGCGCGGACTGAATGAAGATGAGCAGTGCGCGGATGTGTTGCAGCGGCTGGCGGCGGCACGCGGATCGATCAACAGTTTGATGGGCGAGTTGATGGAGGACCACATTCGGAATCACATGCCGAAGAACTCAAAGATTGCGCAGGAAGCGGCGGAGGATGTGATTGAAATTGTTAGGACGTATTTGAAGTGAAGTCGTAGCGCGGTGTTGAATGCCGGGTGCCGCGTGAAGTTTGGGATCGGGTTTTGGGGATTTGCACCGACCGGAGTGTCGGCGCTTCTGATGTTAGTGTCCACTTACGTTGGAAGACTTTTAGGCGTGTGGAAAATATAACTTTCTTGACATTGGGGCGCGCGAGGCGCAGGATTTTACCCAGGGCGGCGTGTTCCACCCGGAACAACTTCGTCAATTTGGCTTAATTCGATTTGGCCCTTAATGGCCCCTCTGGAGGCGTCAGATGCGTAACAAAATTTCCTTCCGGCTCGCAGTACTTTCATCTGCAATTATAGCAATTGCGATTGTAGCGACATTTCCGATGGCGCATGCGGACGTGGTGAGCCACGCGCGAATTGTGCGGTTGAGTTTTGTGGAGGGGGACGTGGCGTATCAAAGTCCCGGATCATCATGGCAACGAGCGGTGATGAACCTTCCTTTGCAGCAAGGATATTCCGTGCGGACCGACGCCGGATACGCGGAAGTGGAATTTGAATCGGGATTGGTGGTGCAGTTGGCGGGGAACACGCAACTGGAATTTAAGCAATTGAGTTTGATTGACGGGCACAAGGTGACGTCGCTGAAACTGGATCAGGGAACGCTGATTGCGACGGCGAATTTGGAGAAGGGCGACGACGTGTCGATCTCGTCGGGGAATGGCGATGTGACAGTTCCGCACAGCGGGAGATTCCGGATTGATTCGGCGCAATCGCAGAATTGGGTGACGGTGTTCCGCGGGAAAGTGGAAGTGGCGAATGGCGGAAACAACACCGAAGTGGACAACGGAAAAACTTTGCATTTTGGTCCAGCATCGGCCGGCGACGCGGATCAATCGAGCGTGGACCGCAGTCCGAGAACGGACGCTTTTGACAAGTGGGCATCGGACCGCGAACAAGCGCAGGAAAATGCACAAGCAGGCGCTGGAGAGTTTTTGAGACAGAGGGACTATCAGTTCAGCACAGCGGATCTTTACAACTACGGAATGTGGTCAAATATTTCCGGATACGGAATGGCGTGGCAGCCTTATGGAATGGGCGCGAACTGGATGCCGTTCAGCAACGGCCTGTGGACATTTGACGACCTGGGCGGGGGCTGGATGTGGGCGAGCGCGGAACTCTGGGGCTGGACGCCGTATCACTACGGCGGATGGGTTTATCTGGATGGCGAAGGATGGTTCTGGCTCCCGCAAAACTTGGGAACGTTTTATGGCGGAACGGCGAATTTTGTGACCGTAGGAAATCAAGTGGGATGGACACCGACGGCGCCGGCGCCTGTAAATCCGAAAAAAGTTAAAATTGCGCCAATTACGCCGACCACGCCGCTGCGAGTTGTGTTTGCGGGAAGTGGATCGAACGGAGTGATTGTTGCCGGACCCCGCGGAATTGTGCCTGCGGCGAGTCCAGTGAAAATTGCTTCGGGGCCGGCGTCAACATTTGTGCAAACGAGCGCGCCGAGTGTGGCGACGCTTGGTTCGTCCGGAGTGATAGTGACATCGCGCGGGCCGATTCGGCCGGTGAGCACGTTAGCGTATTCGCCGCGTGGAACTTCTGCCGGAGTGGGCGCGCCGAGTACGGGAAGGCCGACGGCGATGGCTCCACATTCTTCACCAGCGCCTGTGATGCGCGCGCCGAGCACGTTCGCGGTGGCGGGTTCGGGCTCGCGGAGTTCCGGAGTTACGCCGGTGAGGTCGAGCGCGTACAACGGAGGATCGCATTCGTCAGGTGGCGCGACGGGAGTGACTGGCACCTCGAGCGCTGCGAACGGTTCGAGTGGCGGCACCACACATTCGACAGGAACGACGGCACCAGCTGCGTCCACGAGTACGACTTCGACCGCGGCTGCTGCGTCGGGGAAACATTAGTCGGAAGAAATAAATCTAAGAAACTGGGATGCGGTCCCGAGCGTTTGGGACCGCATCTTTTTGCCCGCCTTCGAATTTTGCCCGGTTCTGATTGACGCGGCATCACGTTGTGGAGTCCAATTCCTAAATGGCTACGAATTCAGTTGCGCGGAAAAATGCCGCCCTTGCTGTGCGATTGCGCGGCGTGGATTTGCTGAACAATCCGGCGCTGAATAAAGGAACCGCGTTTGACGAGGCGGAGCGCGAGGCGTTTGGACTGCATGGACTTTTGCCGCCGATCGTGGAATCGCTGGACGCGCAATGCGTGCGCGCGTACGAAGCTTTTCTGCTGAAGGATAGCGATCTGGAGCGGCACATTTATTTGCGTCAGCTTCAGGACACGAACGAAGTGCTTTTTTACCGGCTGCTGCTGGAACACGTGGAGGAAATGCTACCGATTGTTTACACGCCCGTGGTGGCGCTGGGTTGCGAACAGTTCAGTCATATTTACCGGAGGCCGCGCGGACTTTTTATTTCGTATCCGTTGCGCGAGGTGATTCCGCAATTGCTTCGCAATCATCCGAATTCCAAAGTGGATGTGATTGTGGTGACGGATGGCGAGCGGATTCTTGGAATTGGAGATCAGGGAGTAGGCGGGTTGGGAATTCCGATCGGAAAACTTTCTTTGTACTCGCTGATCGGCGGGATTCATCCTGCGCGTACTTTGCCAATCGTGCTGGACTGCGGCACGAATAACGTGGAGCGGTTGAACGACCCGGAATATCTGGGCTGGCGGCATGAACGAATTACCGGAGCGGAGTATTACGATTTTGTGGACATGTTTGTGCGCGCGGTGAAAGAAGTTTTGCCGGACACCCTTTTGCAGTGGGAGGATTTCGCGGGAATTCATGCACGGCCGATTCTGGATCGCTATCGCGATCAGTTGCTGACGTTCAACGATGATATTCAGGGCACGGCGGCAGTGGCGTTGGGCGCAATGCTTTCGGCGGTACGCGTGGCGGGATCTAGTTTACGCGAACAGGAGATTGTATTTTTCGGAGCGGGAGCGGCAAGCATTGGAGTAGCGGATTATTTGCGGGCGGCGTTGGTGGGCGAGGGGCTTTCGGAGGAAGAGGCGCGGCAGCGAATTTGGATGGTGAATCGCGGCGGACTCTTGCACGATGGGCGTGCGGAATTGACGCCGGAGCAGCGCGTTTACGCGCAGCCGCGCGCGCGGGTTGCCGGCTGGACGCGCAGCGGCGGCGATACGATCGGGCTTTATGATGTGATTAAAAATATCCGCGCGACCGTTCTGATTGGGCTTTCGACTGTGACGGATGCGTTTACCGAGCCGATTGTGCGCGAGATGGCGAGCAAGATTGAGCGGCCGATAATTTTTCCGCTGTCGAATCCGACGGAAAAATCAGAGGCGCATCCGGAAGATTTGATTTGTTGGACAGACGGGCGCGCGTTGGTGGCGACAGGATCGCCTTATGCGCCGGTTCAATTTGGTGGACGGACGATTCCGATTTCACAATGCAACAACGTTTACATTTTTCCGGCGGTCGGATTGGCGGTGATGGCGTCGCGTCTTTCGCGAGATGGGGCTGGGACGCAACGCGTTACCGACGCAATGATGATTGCCGCAGCGCGGGCATTGGCGGAACAGTCACCGGCGTTGAAAGATTCGGCCGCGCCACTTTTGCCGCCGTTGAAAAATATTCGCGCGGTAGCGGTGGAAATTGCGTTTGCTGTGGCGCTGGAGGCGGGGCGCGTTCCGAGAGACGATGACGCGATTAAGAAATTGTTGAGGGAGCGGATTGTGGAATCGCAGTGGGCGCCGGAGTATCCGGGATATATTCCGGAGATTGGGTAGATCGAGCTTCTGAAAAATTCCTACCGTGAAACGCGACTCAGGATAGCCACAAAGACCAATTAATTCATCGGGAGAAATTTGGCTGAGCAGGATTTAATGTCGGCGTCGAAGTTTGCGCTGGGGGTGACTGCTCGGGTGTCGACGGTGACGCCGCTGCCAGGGAATTTCATGGCTGTGCCGCGGCCATCGAGAGCGATGTGCGCGAACTGCGCGTGAATTTGATCGGGCTTGATTTGATTGATAATTACGCCATCGAGTTTAATTTCTGTGATGTGGGCGGAATCTTTTCCGGCGATCAGGACGTCGCCGGGAGTGGTGGCGATTACGTTTTGTAGTGTGATGTTTTTGTAATCGGGAATGCGATCGCCGGGAATGTTGGGGTCGGTGAAACCTTCGATGGTTTGATTGTTGTAGAACGGGCTGATGGCGATGGGAACTGAGACATCTCGCATGCAAACGTTTCGATAGGTGAGGTCGTGAACAAGTCCGCCGCGCGTGGCGTTGCTTTTTATGCGAATGCCGCTGGTGGTGTGATCTTCGGTGAGGCCGTCGACGAGAAGAAAACTATCGCCCGCGAAAGTTTCACTGCCGATGGACATACCGTGTCCGTTATAAAAATGATTGTCGAGTACGCTCATGTGCGTGGTGCCCTGTTTGATAGCGACATTGTCGTCGCCGGTATCGACCCAACTTTTTGTGATGGTGATATTTGTGGAGGTGCCGGGATCGATGCCGTCGGTGTTGCGCGCATCGGCGGATTTGATTGTGGGCGTTTGAACATGCACGCCCCAGGCGGTGAATCCGTCCGTGTTATTCACCGAGACGTGAAAATTCGGCGAATTGTGAAGCGTGATGCGATAAAGAATAAATCCATCGGCGTGAGTGGCGATGATTAGGCGCATGCTGAAGTAGCGCAACTGTTTTGGTTCGGCGGAGCGGGCCAGTTGCCACCAGGAATAATCGTGTCCAATGATTGTGGCGCTGCCGCGGCCGTCAATGATGCCGTCGCCCATGATGGCGGAATTTTTTACGTTGGTGACAGAGATGAGCGGTTTGCACTGGCGGCCGGGCGGCGTGGGATCTGTGCCAAGAGTTTCTGAGAGTGTGCCGCAGAGAAGTTTTGTATCGGCGTCAGGATTCGGATCGAAATCTTTTGGATCGCGCGAGGCGTAGAGCGTGACGCCTTTGTCGATGAGAAGCGTGACGCCTTCGCGAAGTTCGAGCGCGCCGCTGAGAAATGCGTTTGGAATAAATTGAACGGAGAGCGTGGAGACCTGTATTCTGCCGCGAGACAATTCAACCGCGTGGCCGGGAGCGCATTCGTCGATCGCTTTTTGGATGCGCGCGGTGTCGGTAGTCGTTTCATATTCGGGAGAGAGAGTTCCCGCTTCACCGATTTTTCCAGCTTGCAGAACGGTACACGCGGGAGGGAATTTTGGCTCGGTTACTACGCGAGTGTCCTGCGCGAAAAGCGGAGCGGCGGTGAGCGCGAGAATAATTGTGATGATTGCGCGACGCATGGACCGACAAATTAGCACAGAGGACGGCGCTGGGCTATGCCCGACTAAATCTTGCCTTCGATGCGGTCCTTGGATGCTGCCTGGATAATTTTAATTAGATTGCCCCGGCCCCAGACTACGAATCGGTATTCTGTGCCGTCTTTGGTGCGAACGTACATTCCATTTGGAACGAAGCCTAGCGTATTTCGCGGACCAACTTCCGTTACGTCCTTCAAATCAATTTCGGCAGGTTCTTTCTGAAAGTTGATGGCGTGCGCTTTGAACAGTATGCGGTGAGTGGTGATTTGCATTCGACCGCCGACGGCTTCGGCGCCGCGAAAAAGATTTGCGGCTACGTCGATGAGAGTCACTTCTTGCAGAGATTCGGCGGGTGGATTTGTTTGGTCGGGCATGGCGGCTTGCGGGGAGGGTATCACATCACCCGGAACACGAAACAACTATACGGCCCCGCCCTCATTCCCGAATTTTCGGGACGAGGTCGAGGCGCCTGCATCCGAGTGCCATTTTATTTGGGCTTTTCTGTTTTCAGGAAAGTTCCTTTTTCTAAATCAGTGAAGGCTTGTTGGAGCTGAGCTTGTGTGTTCATCACGATTGGGCCATACCATGCAACCGGCTCTTGCAAAGGTTTTCCCGAGACGAGCAGGAAGCAGATGCCGTTTTCTCCGGCTTGAACGACGACTTCGTCGCCGCGATCGAAAAGGACGAGCGAGCGATTGCCGGCGTCTTTTGGCGGGGTGACGTCCAGCCAGCCGACGGAATCGGTGGGAACGGCGAGCGGCCCGGAGGCGTTGCAGAATTTTCCGTCACCCGCGAACACATATGCGAATGCGTGGCGAGTGGTTTCGACGGGAAGAGATTTTCGGCGGCCGGGCGGAATACTTACATCAATGTAAATTGGATCGGCGGCGATTCCGGTGACGGGGCCGCGCTTACCCCAGAAAGTTCCGGTGATAACGCGAGTTTTTGTACCGTCATCATCCGTGACTTCCGGAATTTCCTGCGATTTCACTTCCTGATATCGCGGCGGAGTCATTTTCAGCGCCGCCGGAAGATTCGCCCATAACTGGAATCCATGCATCCGGCCTTCGGGATCGCCCTTGGGCATTTCCTGATGAATGATACCGCTGCCGGCCGTCATCCATTGAAGATCACCGGCAGCGATGGCGCCTTTGTTGCCCATGCTGTCACCGTGCTCGACGGATCCAGCGAGAACGTAGGTGATGGTTTCGATTCCGCGATGTGGATGCCACGGAAATCCGGCGAGATAGTCAGCGGGAATATCGTTGCGGAAATCGTCGAGCAAGAGAAAGGGATCGAAGTCGGACGTATTGTGAAAACCGAATGCGCGGCGAAGATGCACTCCGGCGCCTTCGATGGTTGGCTGGGAGGTGATCAGGCGCTTTACGGGACGGATGGACATGTGGCCCTCCGGTGGTGGAGAAATGATTTTAGATTCGTGCGAGAGAGAAGGTCAAGAAAACGAATTCAAGAACCCCACGTTCCCGCCGGAGGCGGGCGGGACCGTGGGGCACCTCGAACCAACACAAAATTTATCGCCCGCGCTTAGGATTTTACAAATTCCAAATCGATGGTGATGGCGATTTCTTCGCCGACCATAACGCCGCCGCTTTCCAGCAAGCCGTTCCATGTCAATCCGAAATCTTTGCGATTGATTCGCGTTGCGGCGGAAAGTCCGATGCGCGTGTTGCCGTAGGGATCTTTAATGGGGGCGCTGGGCCCTTCGACGTCAAGAACCACGTTGCGCGTGACGCCGTGAATTGTCAGATCGCCCGAAACCGCGAGCGTGTCGACTCCCCTTTTCTGGATTTCCGTGGATTTGAAAGTCATCGTTGGGAATACCGCTACGTCAAAGAAGTCCGCACTCTTCAAGTGGGTGTCGCGTTGTTCTTCACGCGTGTTGATTGTGGAAACGTCGATCGTAGCTTCGACGCTGGATTTTGTGATGTCGGTGGAATCGAGTTTCAGCGAGCCTTTGAGTCCGTGGAACTCGCCTTTCACGTTTGAGATCATCATGTGTCGAACCTTGAATTGGGCGCTGCTATGGATAGGGTCAAGATTCCAAGTGGCGACCGAAGTGGGCCCAGTACTAGTTGCTGCGCTCATGTGAACTACCTCCCGCAAATGAGATGCTCGTTATAACGACTAAGTTACAAAGAAAGTTGGGGTGGGTTACCGCGCGGAAGTGCTATGAATTTCAGCGATATAGCCGCCGGGGAATTGGACGATGGCCGTCACACGATCGGTTGCTGTGAATGGCGGAGATAGTATCTTTGCCCCGGCCACTTTTGCTTTTTCGAGCGTGGCGGCGAGGTCGCTTACCTGATAGCCCATGATTTCACGGCCGAAGGGAAATGGCAGGTGGCCATCTGTCACATTGATTTGCATTTTGCCGAAGAGCGAACTGATGCGGATGCGGCGAAAAATTTCTTTGGGGCGGCCGATTTCGGCTGCGTCGGCGTGCGGATTATCTTCGGTGATTTTGCCGTGTGAAAAAGTGATGAAACTTCTTACGAAATTATCGGCTTCATCGCGCGAAACATAGACGCGATTATCCGGAATTGTTTCGAGTGGCGGAAAGTTCGGCGGTGTGAAGTGCCAGTAGAGCTGCGTTTTCAGTCCGCCGGGAAACTGGATTACGGCGTCGTGTCCAACGGCGTCTTTGAATGGCTCGACGATTACTTCCGCGCCGGCGGAGTGAGCGGCTTTGATGGCCGCGTCCATATCAGTGACGAGATATCCGGTGCGTTCCTGGCCGAATGGAAATGGAATGGGAGTTTGAAATGCGAAAACGGAAAGCGCGCCGACGGGCGTCGAGACGGATTGGAACTCCGTGCTGCTGGGAACGGGCAAAACATTCATGACTTGTAGCTTTGAGGCTTGGCCGCCGAATGTGGCCGTGAAGCTTTTCACGAACGCATCTAGTTCGGCAGGCGCAACGTAAACGTGCGTTGAATCGTATTCCGGGCCGACGGCGATGCTGGTGTTCGCGGTGGATTGCAGCTCAGCAATTGGCGACGACGCAGAAGAAAGCAGCAAGATCGCCGCCAAGCTCGCGGCGACCGCAGTCAGAAGCGAGTTGGTATTTTTGAACTGCTCCATTTGCTTACCTTCGTACTTACGAAAGATAAATTCAAGAGCCCTACTTGTTATATCGACACGGGAGCACCTGAATGAATGCCATAAGGGATCCTCCTTTTGTGCATGAAGTTTATGCGCTGGGAGCGCGGCGGAGTATAGCATTTTGGGAAAATGTGGAGGTAGGGCGGCCCTGTGAACTATTCAGACTTAGCTTCCTGAGGTCTGCGTCTTGACCGGAACATCAAAGCGGTGACAGCGGTGGGGAATGCTAAATAGAGAAGATCGTACCAATGCCACCCTTCAGCGCTGATGTTGACAAAAGCGATTAGCGCGAAGGCGATATAGAGTTGAATGGCAATTTTCGTAGTTCGGGAGCGCGGTGCTGCGCCTGTGCGGCGAACTCTATGGAGATAGATGTAAACGGCGCCTAAGGTAAATGCCAGAAGGCCTGCTATAGGGTAAGCGTAAGGAATCTGATAAATGGTGCCAAGAACGAGCAGGTTTAGCACCGGCACCGCGAAAATGATTAGAAAGATAATTCGTTGTCGCCGGGTCATTGGCGTAACGCCGGCGAAGTATAGCACCTGAAGTCTCGGCCCTCGCCGCCGATTTGACTTGCCAGGCCAAGAATATTTTTATTTCGGAAACCGGATTGCCGTTCGTTGACTCATACTATCTGCGGAAGTAGGATTCGGCTCGCAGGTTGATGCTGCGGAATTATTTTGAGTTTCAAAGGAGAAACATGCGTAGGAATATTTCAAACTTAGTGATAGCGGGAATTTGCGGATTGATTTTGATTGGCGGAACTGTGGCGATTGCGCGGCAACAGCAGAGTGGCGCGCCGCCTGCGCAGCAAGCTGCTCCGGCAGCACAAACACCGGTCGTTCCTGCGGTGGAAGATCCCATCAAAACAATGGTGGGGCGACTGGATTTGGAAAAATATAAGGCGACGATTAAAGGTCTGACGCAATTTGGAGACCGGCGCCAGGGTACGGACCGGAATCGCGCGGCGGTGGACTGGATTGAAGCGCAATTGAAGAGTTACGGCTGCACAAATACAGAGCGCATTAAATATGACTTTCAACCGCCAGCTCCACGCACGCCGGGTGCGGGTGGCGCGGGTGGAAGGCGCGGGCCGGCAGCGGGAGAGAATCCAGTTTCATCGGGCGGCGGACGTCCGCGTGGCGTGAAAGCGAAGACCGGAGTGAATAATGATCCTATGTTGCAGCCCGACGAAACACTTCGCGCGCTGGATACGCCGCCGTCAGTCCCCGGTGAACGCGAAGAAGTTTATTGCACGAAAATCGGAACTGTACATCCAGATGAGATGTATATCGTCGGCGGCCACATGGACGGGATTGGATTTGGCGAAGCGGCGAATGACGACGGCTCCGGCACCGCTCTGGTGATGGAATTGGCGCGCGTGTTTAGCAGTCCTGATGTGCAGACGGAACGCTCGATTCGATTTGTTTTGTGGAACAACGAAGAGAGCGGATTGAATGGCGCGCGCGCTTATGTGGCGCAACGTCAGGCATTGCAAGGCGTGGAAAATCCGCCGGGCTCGGGAAAATATCCGGAACCGAAATGGCTGGGAATGATTCAGCACGACATGATGATGTTCGATCACGGCATGCCGCTGCCGGACGGAACTTTGCCGAAGGAGCAGCGTCCGGAAGCGGATGTGAATATCGAATTTCAGTCCGCCGCGAAGATGGCGGGGCCGTCGCAGGCGCTGGCGTGGCAGATCGAAACAGCGAATGAAAAATATGCCACGGATTATCCGGCGTCGGTGGGAAGCCACATGACGAATACGGATTCGGATCCATTCAAAGATATTTGTCCGGCGGTAAGTTTGCGAGAGAACGAACGCGGGACACAGATTGGAAATGGATGGGATCCGAACTGGCATCAGCCGACGGATATGTACAAAACATATAGCGATAAGGATTTTCGGCTGGGGCTGAACGCGGCGCAGACTACGTTTGGCGCCGTTGCGATGATGACGGGTGCTACGCTGAAGAAATAGTGGGGCGACAGCAAACACAAGATGCCAGCCTGAGGGCGGGCGCTACATAAACAAAAACGGCCGGCCCCGAACTTTCGAGACCGGCCGTTTGAATATTAGGTTGCGTGGAACTTAGCGGTGTCCGCCGCCGTGTCCGCCACCGCCACCGTGAGAAGCGCCGCCTCCGTGGAAGCTGCCACCTGATCCGCCTCGGAAACTGCCACCGGTTGAACCGCGGAAGCTACCTGCGTTGCCGCGGAAACCTGAGCCTACTCCCGGGCGACCCGCAAATCCGGGGCGTCCACCATTAAATCCGGGGCGTCCTGCGAATCCGCCTCTGAATCCAACGCCACCGCGGAATCCGCCGCGGAAGCCAGGACCGAAGCCACGGAACCACGGGCCAGCGCCGATGAAGATTCCGCCGCTAAACCATTCCGGGCCGTAGTAGCCGTATGGCGCGCAGGCGTAAGGATAATAATTGTAGTAGCCGTAATCGCAGACCGGAGCTACGCCGACGTAGCCAGGGCCGCCGATCCCGACTCCAATGGCAACTCGCTGCGCGTTTGCATGTGAAGCTGTCAGCATCAAAGCGCCGACGAAAACGAGAATTTTCAAGTAACGCATATGGCCCCCTTCTGAAATCCTTGAACTCTGTTTCTAACTTACACCCAATATGATGCAGGATGAATGCCAAACTCTTCGTGAACTTTCGAAGCCATCTAAGCACCTTATTTTTAATGAGATACGGGGAATGTTTCCTTTGGTGACGGCATGAAAACCATCGAGAAACGGTGCATTTTCAGCGGAAGTGGTGGTTTTCAGCCAGTTCATTTGGTGCCGACCTGCTCTCCCCGCAGCAGTTTTGCCAGTTCTTCCAATTCAGCTGGATTCAGGTCGGATACGAGCCAATAGTTCATGGCACCACGCGTCCAGGAGATGACGTTGTAACCGCGCTCAGTGGTCTGCGATTCGGCGCGATCCGGTTCGCCGGTGGCCGGTAGCAGGAACACACTGATGAAATGTTTGCGTCGTTGATAGACGAGTGCGGCGGCGGGATGCTGGTCGAGATAGTCGAGGCGTCCGCCGATGAGCGGGAATCCCTGCGCGGTGAAATTCTCAACTGGCGGCGCGAAGTCCAATTTGCCATCGAACCACGGTTTTACGGTGTGTTGGTCGGTGGATTCGACGTCGGAAAGGTGGCCGGGCATCAGGGCGCGAATGTGATCTGCGATGGCTTCGTCGGCAATCGAGGTGGAATTATTTGGCGAGCTAGCCGGCAAAAGTTTCCATGTGAGGACTGCGCAGAAAATGAATGCTGCAGCGATTGCCGCGAAACTCCAGTTCCACGCCCAGCGATTTGGTGCGGATTTTTCCGGCGGAAATGCATTTGCGACGGCTGTGCGCACATTACGAACGACAGTTGGCGGTGCCGAAAACCGCAGCCTGCTTCGCGCGATTGTTGCGCGCAGGGCGCGGTCGGCTTCAAGCGTGCTGGCGCACGCCGCGCAGGTGCGCAGGTGATCTTCAACCTCGAGCGAGTGCACGAGATCGAGTTCGGAATCGAAATAGCCGGCCAGAAGACGCGTGGATTCCTGGCAAGTCATGGGATTGGCTCCTCCATCGGCTCCGGATTCGTGCGGATGGATTCAACTAAAATTGCGCGAAGACGATCGCGTCCACGGGCGAGCCGCGACATCACCGTGCCGATGGAAACATTCGTGACGGCCGCGATTTCCTTGTAGGACATTTCTTCAATCTCGCGCATAACGACGGCTTCGCGAAAAATTAGGGGCAGTTCTTCCAGAGCTCGGCGCACTCGCAGGCTTTCGGACTGGGCGATTGCCATTATTTCCGGATTGTTCGGCGGCATCTGGATACTGGACTGATCTACGTGCTCGGAAATTCCCGGCGAATGCGCTTCTTCGTTAAATTCCGCCAGATCGTGGGCGCGATTCCGGCCAAGCCATGTGAAACACGAATTGCGCACGATAGTGAGCAGCCAGGCGCGGGGATCGCCTCCGCGGAACCCGCTGAAAAATCTTATGGCGCGGGTCATCGCTTCCTGCGCGAGATCTTCCGCGTCATGCGGATTGCGCACCAGCCAGCGCGCGAGATTGTAGGCGGCGTCCATATGCGGAAGCACAAGCTGCTCGAACTGTTCGCGTTGGTAGGAGTTGGTCAAGCGAAGTTCCGCGCCAATTGTATCAATCTATCCCACAGCGACACATTCCTACCATCAGATATCAGACTCTCGCCACAGGATTTTTATTCCCAGCGCATTTTTCACGAATGCCGCAGGAATAATTGTGCAGGGGCCTTTGTCTGGACGGGTGGAGGCAATTGCGATGTCGAAACCCGTCGTCCCCGAAGAGATTGTAACGAAGTACATTAAGAATGATAACTCCGCTGACGGCGTGGACCGCCGCGGATTTTTGCAATGCATGGCCTGGACGGGCACCGGAGTTTTGTGGGCCCTGAAGGGCGGAGTACTGCGGTCGGTTGCAATGGATCCGCAAGGGATGAGCAAGATGGGCGCGGCATCCGGCGCGGAATTGATGTTCGTGCAGATTTCGGATAGCCACATTGGATTTGATAAGCCCGCGAATCCGGACGTTACCAAGACGCTGGATGAAGCGGTAAGCCGAATCAATGCTCTTCCGGCGGCTCCGGCATTCTTGCTGCACACTGGTGATATCAGTCATCTTTCCAAGCCATCTGAATTTGATACTTGCGACCAAGTTTTGCGGGGCGCGAAATCCGGGCGCACATATTACGTTCCCGGGGAACACGATTTCATTGGCGACAACGGAAAAATGTACTTGGATCGCTACGGGAAAGGAACGCAGGGAAACGGCTGGTATTCGTTCGACTATAACGGCGCACACTTCGTCGGCCTGGTGAACGTGGCGAATCTGAAGGCGGGTGGAATGGGTTCGCTCGGCACGGAACAATTGGAATGGCTGGAGAAAGATTTGCGCGGCAAATCCGCCAGCACGCCAATAATTATATTCGCGCATATTCCCCTGTGGTCGGTGTATCCGGAATGGGGATGGGGCACGGACGATTCCGCGCAGGCTCTCTCATATGTAAAACGGTTTGGATCGGTGAGCGTGCTGAACGGGCACATCCACCAAACGATGCAGAAGGTGGAAGGCAATGTAACGTTCCATACGGCGATGTCCACGGCATTTCCGCAACCCGCGCCGGGCACTGCCGCTTCCCCGGGGCCGATGAAAGTTCCTGCCGAGCAATTGCGTAGCGTGCTGGGAATTACGGAGGTTAATTTTGTGCGCGGTCAACACACGCTGGCGATTGTCGATACGCCGCTGGTTAGTGGAGCTGCCGCGATGGCCGGCATGGACATGTCTCACGATAAGGACATGAAGATGTCGTCGGACAAGGGAAAGATGGCTGGCGCCGAGAAGCCGGGCCCAAATGAAGTGTTTATTGATAACTTCAGTTTTTCTCCAGCGAGCATCACCATTTCCGTTGGAACGAAACTGACGTGGACGAATAAAGATGATGTGCCGCACAACGTGGTTAGCAACGATCGATCCTTTTCGTCCAAGGCGCTGGACACGGACGATAAGTTTTCATTCACATTCGACAAAGCCGGCAGCTACGACTACTACTGCGGGATTCATCCACGTATGACGGCGAAAGTAATCGTGCAGGCGAAATAATTTAGAAAACAAATTGATCTTGCCCCAGCCGCCGCTCGCACCCCCACCGGGACACGCACCCGCGAGCGGCGGCACCCCCCTTTTTCCGGATCTTCGGTGAGCGCCGTCAAGATTCCTTTCTGAATTATTGCGGTGTAAACTCACGCAGCTCTTCTGGAGAACCCATGAAAATTTGCAGAATGATTGCTGCGATAGCATTTTTATTTGCCTGGCCGACCATGGCACAAGATGTGCCCACGTATGTGAATGGGCAGCTTCCTGGATTGGTGGACATTTACAAAGGTCTACATGCGCATCCAGAACTTTCGCATCACGAAGAACAAAGCTCCGCTCTGGTGGCGGCGGAATTGCGCAAGGCCGGATACACGGTGACCGAGCACGTCGGAAAATATCCGGATGGATCGCAGGCGTTCGGAGTTGTGGCCATTCTGAAAAACGGCGTGGGACCAACGCTTTTGATTCGCACCGATATGGATGCGCTGCCGATTGTTGAAGAAACGGGACTGCCGTATGCGAGCCACGTGACATCGAAAAATGCGGGCGGCCAGGAAGTGGGAGTGATGCATGCGTGCGGACATGACATTCATATGACCACGATGATTGGCACGGCGCGCACAATGGCCGCGATGAAAAATCAGTGGCACGGCACGCTGATGCTAATTGGCCAGCCTTCTGAAGAAACAATTGATGGCGCGAAGGCCATGCTCGCGGATCATTTGTATGAACGATTCGGCACGCCGGACATGGCGATCGCATTGCACGATACGAATCTGGGCGCGGCCGGCACAGTATTCGTGACGCCCGGCGCGTCGCAGGCCAGCTCAACTTCGGTTGACGTGATTATGCGCGGAATCGGCGGCCACGGATCGGCTCCACAAGCCGGCAAAGATCCAATCGTGATGGCCGCGGAATTTATTGTGCAGTTGCAGACGATTGTGAGCCGGCAAGAAGATCCGCACGACCTTACAGTCGTAACCGTCGGTGATATTCACGGCGGCACGAAACGCAACATTATTCCTGACGAAGTGAAAATGGAATTGACGATTCGCACGTTTACGGACAAATCACTGAACATTGTTTTGGAAGGTATACGGAGAACGGCGCAAGGAGTGGCGCTTGCCGCGGGAGTGCCGGAAGATCGCGCGCCGATTGTTACCGTCTTGAAGGACGAGAGCACGACGGTGAATTACAACAATCCGGCGTTGACGGCGCGGGTGAAATCCACTTTGGTGAAAACGCTAGGCGCGCAAAATGTGGTTGATGGAGAGTCGCACATGGGAAGCGAGGATTTTGGCGTGCTCGGATTGGACGGCCACAAAATTCCCACGTTCATGTTCTGGCTGGGTGCGATGGATCCTAAGAAATTTGCCGCGGCAACGGCCGCCGGGAAATTTTTGCCGGGGACGCACACCAGTCGCTTTGAACCATTACCGGAGCCGACATTGCTGACCGGAATTGTGTCGATGTCTTCGGTGGCGATTTCACTGTTGCAGAATTAGGAGCCAAGAAAGAAACCCCCCCGTTCCGATTATTCGGAACGGGGGGTTTTACGAAAACGATCGTTCGTAATTTATTCTTATTGTGCCGGTGGCGGCGCAGCCGGCTTCGCGAATTTAGAATCGTCCACCGGAACATTCTGCTGCACGCTATCCACTTGAATTGTGAAGCGGCCGTTTGGCCGTGAAAGCGTCCAACGGAATGGAATTTTAATTCCGTCCGCGTCACGATAATCCGAGTAATCCACTTGCACGGGCATGACGCCGAGTCCCGCATCGTTATAGCGAATCACGCGTGTCAGCAAGCCGGTTTGCTCATCGAAGTACATACGAACCTGAGATGGAGTGCCCGGGCCGCGTCCAGCAATCATGTAATATTCTTTGTCGCCGATCTTGTCCGTGCGCACTCGCATTTGCGGGAACAGCGATTTGATGTTGGTCGGAAATGCGAGTGCGGCGTCCACCATCGCACTCATCGAATCAATCGGAGCCATGGAACGCGGACCTCCGCGCCCTCCGCCCTGCCAACCTGCGGTGCCGTCGAATGCGGTGATGCTATCGCCATTCGTTCCGTGCGTAACTGAATAACGCATGTTCGGCGCCTTCATGTAAAGGTCAATCGGAGTTTTATTTTCGCCGAGGATAGTATTTCCCTTCTCCACGCGTGTCGTGATCTTGGAGACCGCGGCCGCGCCACCGATAGCATCAATGTATTTCGCAAGAAGCTGATCGGCTGTGGGCGGTGTTGCAGGTGCAGCGGCTGCTGGCGCAGGCCGCGCGCGCTCACCTTCTGTTTCCAGAATTGCCGGCACACCAACAGGATTTTCCGAGCCGCGATGGCAGGTGTAACAGGTCACCTGGCGATTGCCATTGAAATTGTTTTTGTTGATGTCCATCTGCATTTGCATCATGTGGCGCGCGGCCAGCTTCGGTTGTTTGTCATCTTTTTCATTCGCGCCGCGAACGTGGCATTCTTCGCATTCCACGCCAAGGGCAACAGTGATGAAATTCATGGCCGGAAGTAATTGATCGGCAGGCAGATCCTTCAAGACCTGAACATTTTTGAATTGCTCACCGGCCGTTTTCACCGCCGCGCCGGCTTGCGGAGCCGCCGCGGATTGCGCATGCGCGCCCGCGAACGTGAGGGCGAGAGTGAGCATCAGCCCTGCTACAGCCAACATAGTTTTCCTGGACCTGTTGTTCATGACCGCTCCCTCAAATATATGGTGAGTCTTCGACGCGCTCGGAATTGTACCAGACGCGTGCCGAAATCGTGTTGCCGTACAGTACATTGACGCTCGGCGCTGCGCACATTGTACGTGCCGCGGACTTCCACTACGGCCGTACTATACCCCCGGTACCGCAAAAATTGAGCCATCTGGTTCATTGAGCAGGATGCATGCTTCCGCCAATATCAATTTGACGGGTTGGGAGGTTTTTAGCCGCGGGGACGACGTTGCCGAGGAATCGGTAATGGAAGGCAAGCTTCCCAATTCGTCGCCAATTTTCCCTGCGATTTGAAACTCCTAGGTAACACTAGGCTATACGCCTCGCTACCCAAATCTTGCTTCGCCAACCGTTTGGACTCCGAAATGCAATTTATCTTGTGTAATCTGGCTTCAGCATGAAGCTGGTTCCGCTTAAGTGGTTGAATCGGTGAGGATATAGTTTGCGCCGATACCAGGTGATGCGAGCTTCCGCCGACAGCTTTCGATGGCACCGGCGGAAGAACAGGACAGATGTGAAAGTGAACTTCGGAAGGAAATTCATTCACCTAATCTTGGCGGCAGGTATCGCGGGCGCCGTTCCCGCGAATTCCGTGCAGGCTGGCGCTACGGATTCGCCCCACGCGGCCGCGTACAAAGCGTTTGAGCGCTACATTCAACTTACTGAAGAACGCGTTTCGCGTGAACTCGTGCCGGGCGGCGCATTCCTGAATGTCGACTCGCTCAGCGCGGCCGAACGCGATGCCGCCTATGCTAAGTTGCGCGCTGGCGACGTGCGGATTGAATCGCTCATCACGCTGGATCGTGGGCAGGCCATTGTGTGTCCGGGCTGCATGATTCAGCACTGGGTGGGAATTGTTTTTATTCCGGGCGCCACGCTGAAACAAACTTTGGAATTGATGCAGGACTACGATCATCACGCGGAAATTTTCGCGCCGGATGTGATGCGCGCAAGAATTCTTTCGCACGGCGGAGATGACTTCACCGTTTTCATGCGATTTCGCCGCGCCATGGCTGTCACCGTAGTGCTCGATACGGAACACCGCGTTCACTATCAACGAATTGACGCCACGCATGCCGCGAGCCGCGCCTTTTCCACGCGCGTGCAGGAAGTGGAACACGCGGGCACTTCATCCGAACGTGATTTGCCCGAAGGAAAGGACAACGGATATTTGTGGCGCATCAATAATTACTGGCGATTCCTGCAGCGCGATGGCGGAACTTACGTGCAATGCGAATCGGTGTCACTGAGTCGCGATATTCCGACGGGATTTGCGTGGCTGGTATCGCCATTTGTGGAAAGTGTTCCGCGGGATTCGTTGCGATTTACGCTTGAGGCCGCGCGCAAACATCTTTCGCCAGCAACGAACACGACGACCAAACCTTGAAAATGAACTCTATGAAATTATTATTTGATTTAGCGCGGCAATGCGGAAATTAGATTGAGATTGTTTTGAGCTGACTGCGCCTTTGCCTCGCGAATCGCGCTGCGATTTCGCATGGAGCGCACGGCCATTCGGCCAAGGTCGAAAGCGTTATAGGCGGCATTTTCGCGCCACAAATCGCGGAATGAAAGCACTTGCGAGCGAAAATACCGCGCCACTTTGGTAGGCGGCCGGGCTAGCAGCGCGGATCGTGGAGAATCTTCCGCGAAAACTGGAGCGTTACAATCCTTCAACTCGACAACGGCGACGGCGCCGTCCGTGTGTAATCGGTCGCCCGTTGCGTTCGCAAGATTCGCGGGCATTCCGGGGCGTGGAGCCACATGAACGGATTCAATGCAGCCGGCCAATCCGAGATCGCGCACGATTCTTTCGCGCTCTACATCGATATCAGATTCCACGCGATGAGTTAGTTCTTTATTCCAGATTGAAAAGCGAACGCCGACATCGCGCGTGGAAGCGGCCATCCAAACATTTCGGCCCTGCCAGGTCAGGTCGTCGCTCCACACTCGCACATGATCGCGCCGCACCACGCAATTCAGTCCCTTCTGCCAACCGAAGTCATAATCGCGGCCATCGAGCAATTGTTCCGATATCGGACCGTGCGGGTAACTCTTCGACGAAATCAATGCGGTAAACATGTGCGCGCCGTTTCGAGTGGAAGGTGCGTCACTGCTAAGCCATCCGGCGGCCTGGAACGCGTCCTGGAGTTGATCCTGCGAACCGATGAACGCGAGATTCACAACGTCGGCCGGCAATCCTTTGGCCGTCGAGGTGCGTTCCGGGAGCGAAAGTACTTGCTCATCGAGCGCAGACATTTCCGAAGGATCTAATTTCCAATTTTGCGGCGCAAGGATCGCGCGCGCGTCCAACAGCATCGGAGCGGAAAATTGCAGCACTAAATCCGTGCCCGCCGGATAATAGAGTTCCGGCTCCGGAAGGATTGAAAAACTGGCGCGAGCGGCTGGCAGAATCCAGAACGACGTTGGATGCAGCATCATCACGTAGTTGATCGTGTTGCCGACGTAGCCATGAAGAGTTTTTGTGCTGCGATTCCCGCGAATCACGCCGTCCTTTACTTTTTCGCGGGCATTATCCACGGCCAGAACTTGCGTTTGAATTTTAGTGGGAACGCCGTCCTGAATTACCTGGTCAAACTCAAGTTGCATCTTCGCGGTTTCGTGGCGGAATCCCATCCCAACTTTTTGCACGGAAACAATGTGGCCTTCCACAAGCGTGCCCGTCGGTAACGTGGCCGAGCCTTCGCATGAAGGCGATTCAATGATGAATCCGCGGATAATTGTGCCGGGCTTGGAGCTATAAGTGGCGATTGGTTGCAGAAGCCGGATACGGAATGTTTGGCCAGCGGGAACTTGCTCGCACGCGGAGGCGCATTTTGCGCCGCACGCGCAGACGAGAAGCGCCAGCACGGCCAAGACACAAGATCGAAAATGCGACGGAACTCCGGCGCGGAACATTTCAGATTGAGTTGGGCGCAAGAGTGCTGCCGCCTTCCGTTGAACATCCACTTAGATTTTTCAATTAACTACCAGCGAGTAT
>DASYNR010000109.1:0-3046 GCA_036008485.1 Candidatus Acidiferrales bacterium
CGTGTCTGCGCAGGGCCGGGCCGGGCGCGGCGGAGGCGAAGTGGCCGCGGCGGGCACAGAAGAAGCGTCGACGAAGGAAGAATCGTCGGTGACGCAACACTCGATCACAATTGGCGGCAAAGTGATTCCATACGAAGCGACGGCCAGCACGATTCTGCTGAAAAGCGATGCGGGCGAGCCGATAGGTCTGATGTATTCGGTGGCCTACAGGCGAACCGACGTGAAAGATGTGAGCACTCGGCCGATTTCTTTTTATTATAACGGCGGGCCGGGATCTTCCACGATGTGGCTGCACATGGGGGCGTTTGGTCCGCGCCGCGTGGTGACGACGGAAGGCGAATTTACGGCGCCTGCTCCCTACAAGCTGGTGGACAACACGGAAAGTTTGATTGATAAGACGGATATGGTTTTTATCGACGCGATGGGAACCGGCTATAGCCACATTGTTGGCAAGGGAACGCCGCAAATGTTTTACGGAATTGATGAAGACATGGGCGCGTTCGGACAGTTCATCAACACGTATATCAACCGCAACGGGCGCTGGAATTCGCCGAAGTTTCTGATGGGCGAAAGTTATGGAACGTTCCGGTCTGCGGTGCTGGGAAATTATTTGCAGACGCGCTATACGATGCATCTCAATGGGATAGTGCTGATGTCATCGGTGCTGGATCTTTCTTCGCTGACTTTTGGGCCGAGCGATGACCGCGTCTACGTTTATTATTTGCCGAGCTATGCGGCGGTGGCGTGGTACCACAAGGCGCTGAAGAATCGGCCGGCAAATCTTGAGGCGTTTATTGAAGAAGCGCGGCAATACGCGAAGGGCGAATATGCGACGGCGCTTTTCAAGGGCGACAAGATTTCCGCGGCGGATAAGGACGCTGTGGCCAAGAAACTTTCCTACTTCACTGGACTGAGCGAAGAATATTTGAAGAAAGCGAATCTTCGCGTAACGCTTGGCGAATTCAACGTGGAACTTCTGCGTAGCCGCGGATTGACGGTCGGACGAATTGACGCGCGATTCACCGGATACACGCGGGATTTGTTGAGCGAAACTTCGGCGGGCGATCCGGAAGGGCCGGCGGTTGGCGGCGCGTTCACGGCGATGTTGAATCAATACAATCATGAAGAATTGAAATTCGGCATGGACAAGGACTATCACAATCAAGGCGGAGGAAATTGGAATTGGGTGCGTGGAGCGGGAGGACGTGGCGGAGGTGGCGGAGGATTTCCGGGCGCGCCGAACGTGTCTGGTGATTTAGCGCAGGCCATGATCACGAATCCGAAGCTGCTGGTGGAAGTGCAAAACGGATACTACGATATGGCGACTCCGTTTTTTGCTACCGAGTTCACGATGGAACATCTCGGACTGCCGGCCGAATTGCAAAGCCACGTGTCTCTAAAATACTACGACGCGGGACACATGATGTATCTGCACGATTCCGCGCGGACGCAATTGCATAACAACATCGCGGCGTTTGTGGATAAGGCGACGAAGCAGTAGGTTCTTGCAGAGTTAGATAAATTAAGTGCGCCGGTTATTTGTTCTGCTTGTAGGCAGAGGAAATGGCCGGCGCATTTCTTAGTCTACGGTTGCGTCTTTGCCTGGCGTTAGCTCAAACTTCCGTTCTGCGTCTCGCGCGATTCGTTGGAGTTTGGCGGCGATTCGCGGAGACAGATTGACTAATGTTTTGGTTTTGCCGCCGAGAAGAGTCCCAGTCGCATCTTCTACAGAGGTTCCTTCTACTTTTGAAGTTGCACCCTCAGGAGAACGAGGGGAAAGGGTCGCGTAAACCACGCACGCTTCCAAGTAAGAGCCTTCTTTTGATGGATGGTGATTATCGTCGAAGTACAGATTAATTTCGGGCGCGGTTTTTCTGGTAATTGTCCACGCCGATGAAACGGGAACGAGGATGACGCCGTGAGTTTTTCTGAATTCCAGAAACGCGTTGTCGAGAGCGTTCTGAATTCGATCCGGATCGTCTCGATCTTTCCACGTCATTAGGATTGCGCTTTTTCCGCCGGACTTTCTTATTTCCGTATCGAACATTTCGGCGTACTTAAAAAAAATCGCGGGATCACCGATTCGCTTTTCTCCGTTAACGATGCCGCCGCCGAGAGCGCTCTGCTCGTTCATTACGACGAAGTCCCAATGCTGTTTGCGAATTGCGGCTAGGGCTGAGCCTTGTTTCCAAAGATCTTCGAGGCGGGCGCCGCCGACGGCGACCATTTCTGTTTTGATCGGCGGGCCATCAATGCTATACGAAATTGCCTCGACGATGTGCGGCATGTTGTTGAAGTATATGAAGCTGTTGCCGATAAAAAGGACGTGCAGTTCCGGACTCAGAAGCTTTTTGAGCGTTTGCTGAGGTGTCTGTGTGCGGGACCCAGTTGCTGCGAACACGGATAAGAAAATGAGGAGAAGCGCGCGGCGAATTTTTGTCAAGCGGATCATGATGGGCTCGTATCGAAAGATCGTGATGCGTCGATGAAGAGCCAGGACGTCGCGCAGGCGATGGTGACGATGGCGGCGAAATCGAGCGCGCGATTCCATCCGAAATGTGTGGCGATGTAAGCGGTGAGAATTGGAGAGACCCAGCCGCCGAGATTGCCGAAGGTGTTCATCAGTCCGGAAAGGGAAGCGGTGAATTCCTGCGTCATATCAATGCAGGCAGCCCAAAAACTTGCGACAGCGAACATGTTGAAGCCTCCGCCGGCGGCGAGCAAAGTGATGGCGAGCCATTTATTAGTGGCGCCGCTGCCGAACCAAAGAAATCCCGCGGAGGCGAGCATTCCAACCCAAACGGCGAGGCGACGGCCTTTGCGTTTTCCGAATTTGCGTACTGCAGCGTCCGAAAATTTTCCGCCGAGTGGCGCCAGAATCACAATCGCGAAATAAGGGGTTGCGCCCCAGATGCCGCCTTGAGAAATGGTGAGTCCGCGGACGCGTGTCAGGTAAGTGAAAAACCAGGTATGGAAAATATAGATGGGATATCCCTGGCAGAAATATCCGATGAGAAGCGCCCAGACGGATGGGCACGCGAGAATT
>DASYNR010000110.1:0-3573 GCA_036008485.1 Candidatus Acidiferrales bacterium
CGTTGACAGGCCTCTTCGGTCGCCCTCCGGGCTCCCTACGAGCCCTGTCAACGCAGAAAACCGAAAGGGCGAAGTGTAACGGATGTCCTGACACACGGTGTAACGCATGTCTTGACACTCAACAGCAAGCAGCGCCCCTACCGTACTAGGACTTCGGTTCCAAAAACGCTGAAATTTCGTAGGACTGTTTGGCTAGCAGAATTGCATCTCTCAGCCCATAGGGGAAAGCGGAGCCGGCCGCTACTATGGCCTCACGTTGCGGATGAAGTCTGACGCAGCGTACTGAGGAGAGTGAGATGCTTTTAGCCCTGGCAGTCATTCTGATGCAAGTCCCCGCAGTTCCGGCACCCGCAGCGCCGGTGAATTACACGAGTTCCGCAGTTGTTTCCGTCGCCGCAGCGCCGGAAATGAAAGCCGAAACCAAGCCAGAAACTAAGACCGAAGCGAAATCCGATGCAAAAGAAGGCGAGAAGAAGTCCGCTGACACTAAAGAGTCGAGCGCGCCCGTAGCTGTAGTGACGCCAGTGTTTGCGACCGGTGCGAATGTGTCTTACGAACCGGGGCAGACGGTGGTGACGCCGATCGATAATGCGATGCCGGATGCGCCGGGATCGTTTTCGTCGTCATTACTGCCGGTCGGTGGCGAACCTGTGATGTCGGTGGCACAGATGAAGAAAAAGCGGCCGGAAGCAGCGGGAATCGGCGTGCCGAAAATGTGGTTTGTGCTGGGCGCGGTGGAACATGGCGCGGCGACATTTGATGCGTGGTCAACGCGACGAAATATTGAAGAAGGCACGATGCATGAGGCGGACCCGATCATGCGGCCATTCGCGAATTCAAACGCGATGTACGCCGCAGTGCAAGTTGCTCCGGTGCTGTTTGATTTGCTGAGCAAACAGATGCTGCACAATTCACATTCATGGGTGAGGAAATCGTGGTGGGTGCCGCAGTCGGCGAGTACGGTGGCGTCAATACTTTCGGGCGCGCGCAACGTGGCGATTCACTAAATCGGGAATTCATAGTTAACGTTCATACAAATCATAAGACACTTCGGCGCGGCTCCTGAAATTTCAGGGGCCGCGCTTGCTTTTAGCGGGGAGCGTGCGTTAGTGTGCGGCAGGTTTGGAGAATTATTATCGGAACACTTCCTACGCAACCGCAGACGCCGTCTATTTCAGGAACCCCTATTAATTCTGGGATAAGTTCGTCTACCGCGCCGCCTGCGCGAATTAATTCACTGGACGTGTTTCGCGGAATCACGGTTGCGGCGATGATTCTGGTGAACGATCCGGGAACGTGGTCTGCGATATATTGGCCGCTGGATCATGCGGAATGGAATGGTTGGACGCCCACCGATTTAATTTTCCCGTTTTTTCTATTTATTGTTGGCGTAGCGATGACGTTTTCATTTGCGGCGCGGTTGCGGCGGGGCAGCACGCGCGGAGGATTGGCGCGACACGTTCTGGTGCGCAGCCTATCAATTTTGGCGGTGGGAATATTTCTGAGCGTGTTTCCTCATTTCCATTTTTCCACGATGCGCTTTCCCGGAGTGCTGAATCGAATTGCGGTGTGTTATCTGATGGCGGGATTGCTGGTGGTGGCGACGGCACGCCGCGCGGACGCCGAAAATTTCGTGACGAATATTCCGGTGGTGGCGGGCGTGACGGCGGTGTTGCTGATTGGATATTGGGCGGCGATGCGATTTATCCCGGTACCGGGAATTGGCGCGGCAAATTTGGATCCGGCGAATAATTTAGCGGCATGGCTGGATCGCAAAGCGATGTACGGGCATTTGTGGGGCGAGTTGAAACAGGTGCGCGATCCGGAAGGAATTTTGAGCACGTTTCCAGCAATCGGAACGGTGTTGTGCGGCGTGCTGACTGGCGAATGGCTGCGTAAACCGGGGACGAAGTCGAGCAAATTTTACGGGCTGCTCGGCGTTGGCGCGATTGCTTTGATCGTGGGACGGCTGCTGCATCCACTTTTTCCGATTAACAAAAATTTGTGGACGAGCACGTTTGTGATTTTCACGGCAGGATTCGCGATGGTGATTCTGGCGCTATGTTACTGGCTGGTGGACATGCGCGGATGGCGGCGCTGGGCGCAGCCGTTTTTAGTGTTCGGAAGCAACGCGATTACGGCGTTCGTACTTTCAACTTTGCTTTCGATTGCCAGCTCGAATTTCCATGTCACCGACGGAGACAGGCAGCGAACGATTCACGGCTACGTTTTTGTTCACTGGTGCAGGTCAATCGCGCAGCCGAAAAATGCTTCGCTGTTATTCGCGATTATCTTCGTGGCGGTTTGTTATCTGATTTTGCTGCCGCTTTACTTGCGGCGCGTTTTCATCAAACTGTAACAATTTCGTGGGAAACTAGCGGGTGTAATGCTTGACCATCCGCGCGGATGGCAAGTAACCTTCCTGTGCCAGGGCTGATTGGAGGCGCTGCTATGGGTGCGCTAGTCAGCGACCGAACTTCCTTAAATATTATGACGAGAATACTGATCATTGAAGATGACAAAGATATTGTGGAGCTGGTGCGTTACAACCTGGCGCACGAGGGATTTCAGGTCACGTCGATGTCCGACGGCGGATCTGGTTTGGCGCAGGTGAAAAAAGCGCCACCGGACGTGCTGCTGCTGGACCTGATGCTACCGAAACTTTCCGGACTGGAGATATGCAAAGAGATTCGGCGCGACGCGTCGCTGAATCGATTGCCGATTCTGATGCTGACGGCGCGCGGCGAAGAGGCGGATCGCGTGGTCGGATTGGAAATGGGCGCGGACGATTATGTGACCAAGCCGTTCAGTCCGCGGGAGTTGGTGGCGCGAGTGAAAGCGCTGTTGCGCCGCGCAACGCCGCCGGGTGAAACTGCGAAAACGGTGGAAGCGGGCGCGCTGGTGATTGACCCGTCGTCATATAGGGTAACAAGGTCTGGAAAAGCGGTGACGCTGAGCACACTGGAATTTCGATTGCTGCACTATTTGGCGTCGCGTCCCGATAAAGTTTTTACGCGCGATCAATTGCTGGATGCGGTGTGGGGCGCGGATAGATTTGTCACACCGCGCAGCGTGGACGTTTACATCCGGCGGCTGCGCGAAAAAGTGGAAGCCGAGCCGGAAAGTCCCGTCCATTTGAGGACGGTGCGGGGAGCGGGCTATATGTTTGAAGTTGGGGCGCCGGTCCGCGCGGACCGTGGGAGCCGTGCGAGCTAACCGCATCTGGCAGTGGGTGCTTGCGCTCACAGGAGTAGCGCTGGCGGCATGGCTGGCGGTTGAACTTGCCGCGAAGAACGCGGGCGCCGGCGAATTCTTCTGGTTATTTGGAATATTATTTGCGCTGATTGTTTCCGCGGTTTTCTCTCTGGCGTCCACTCGTGTTTCCGGTCTTCGCATTCAGCGTTTAGAAAAATTTTCCCGCCGTGTAGCGGGCGGAGATTTTCGTCCGCTTACCCCTGACAATCACAACGATGAACTGGCGATGCTGGGACGCGCGATGAATGAAACCGCGCTGCGGCTGGCGCAGACGATTCGTTCGCTGACGGAAGAACACGGCCGCACCGCTGCGATTCT
>DASYNR010000111.1:0-9130 GCA_036008485.1 Candidatus Acidiferrales bacterium
AATGTTGTCCGAGTTCTTTTGGTGATAAACGGTGCCGCCGGCCATGTTGTGTGTATTTTCGAGTGAGACCAGCGACGTCTGCGCTCGATAATAAATCTTCGGGCGAATGAGTGGCTTTATCATTTCCCAGGTGAGTATCCCGTCGTCGGAACGCGTGGTGCGCGGCATACACCCGGCAATCGCGGACATCGACGCCATTTCATATTGGTTGATGTGGCCAAGTTCTTCGCAAATTATTTCGTTGCTGTGATGCGTCCAAACTTTTATGGCGATCAGATTTCCCATCGAGCCGGACGGCACGAAGATCGCCGCTTCGCGGCCGAAAATTTCCGCGGCGCGCTGCTGCAAACGATTCACCGTGGGGTCTTCCGCGTATACGTCGTCGCCGACTTCGGCCTCGGCCATGGCGCGGCGCATTTCCGGCGTGGGCTTGGTGACGGTGTCGCTGCGCAAGTCCACCGTTTGCACGCCAACTTTCGGCGGCGCGGCGTCAATCGTGGAATTCGATACGCTGGGTCCGTACATCTTGCCTCCTGAAAATTCTATTAGGCCATCAACTCGACAAATACTTCGTTGGAAACTGAAATACGACTAGGCGCCAGGCGCAATCGATCCCCGCGCCATTCGACAAGGCCGCGCTCTGCGAGCGAATCAATCCGCTGGCGCAGCGAATTCAAAGCAGCGGTATTGTATCGCGCTTCGAGCGCGCTGACATTAATTCCATCCAGTAATCGCAAGCCAAGAAATAATTCCTCGTCGAGCGATTGCTCATCCGAAAGAATTTCTTTCTGTTCGACGGGCAATTTGCCTGCGCTTAACGACGCCGAATACCCTGCGGGATTATGCGCGTTCGCCCAGCGCATCGCGCCGTCGAAAGAATGAGCGCCCGCGCCGATTCCGAAGTATGGTTCGCGCAGCCAATATTTCAAATTGTGTTGCGACCGCAGGCCGGGCTTCGCCCAATTCGATATTTCGTAGTGCTCGTAACCCACGGCGGCAAGTTCGGCGCAAGCGTATTCGTAGAAGTCCGCGATGGAATCGTCTTCTGGGATTGTGGCGGCGGAGTATCGCGCTCCACCATTCAACACTTCGCGGCCAAGACGGCTGCCCTCGTCGATTTCCAACATGTAAATCGAAACGTGTTCGGGCGAAAGCGCCAGTAATTCGTCGACGGTGTGCTTCCAGGATTCTTCCGTTTGATGAGGCAGTCCGGCGATTAAATCGAAACTGATATTGTGAATTCCGTTGGCGCGCAAGGTTTTGTCGGCGGAATAAATATCCGCGCGGCGGTGAAGGCGTCCCGCCGCCGAGAGTTCTTTGTCGTCAAAGGATTGAGTGCCCATGCTGATGCGGTTAATGCCAGCGGCAACCCACGCCTGAACTTTTTTGGCGGTAATCGTTTCCGGATCGGCCTCCAAAGTAACTTCTTGGAGCGAGCAACGGAACGATCCGCGCAACGCGTCCAACATGCGCGCTAAATCTGCTGGAGCAAGCAGACTTGGCGTGCCACCGCCGATATATACGGTGTCCACATTCAGCGCTGCTGCACACCGACAGGAGTTCGACGAGATTCCTGCGGCGTGGTAGAGCGTGTCACGTTCAAATATTTCGCGAACCAATCCATCCACATAGGGCGCGTACATGCCAGAGGAAAAAACTCCGGTGTGAAAATTGCAGTACGTGCACTTCGTGCGACAGAACGGAACTTGTATGTAAATTCCCAGATTCATGGCAGGAAATGACTGTAGCATATTCGGGCATTCGGAGAGAGGCGGGTCGCAGACCTGCCACTACGACGATACAGCGTCCGTTCGACGACGACGAAACCTTGTTCGTGTTCGCAAAACTAAATTAACAGAGCGGTTCCGGTATCAATTCATGATAATCTGCCGGGCATTCTGTGCCTGCCAGGTGCCGAAGGGACTGCGCTGCCAAAGGAATAACACGAAGGTCCGATGAGCCAAGAAACTACATCGCGACGATTGAAGCTCGAACGGTTCGGTGCGGCGCTGCTGGTTGGCGCGCTTCTGTTCGGCGTGAGCTACTTTTCCGAATGGGCTTTGTTTTGGCTGAGAATTCCGGCCGTGAGTACCATCAAGGACAATATTGCGATTGGCTTGTGCGCGGCGATGGCGGCATATATCTGGGCGAGATACGAAGCCGAGCGGCAGGCACACGCTCGCGAAAAAATAATTCTCGTCGCAGAGTTGAACCATCACATTCGCAATGCGGTCACATTGCTCGGACAGTCCGCCGTGCTGGAAGATGGCCCGGACAAATTACGTTTGATGGATGAAGCGGTAGACCGAATCGACCGAGTCCTAACTGAATTGGTGCCGACTGTCGGAGAAACACAATCGCCGCGATTGTTTCTCACCGAACGCACGCCACGTCCCAAGCCGAACTTCAAACTTTAAATTCAATTCACGAATTATTTCCGAGCCAGCAAAAGAAACGTTGTGGCTGCAATAAAAAAGGGCCGGCGTTTTGCCGGCCCCCTCTTAACTTGAATCTGTAACCTATCGCGCTAGTTGTCGTCCTCACCACCGCGCCGGCCACCGCCACCGCCCGCAGTTTGCACCAGGACGATTTGCGGAACGCCTGCGTCGTTGATCATTTTGTTCAGAGCGGGCAGACCTGTCTTCACCAACTCGGTGATTTGCGGTTTCAGCGCTTCCAGCTCACCCTTCAACAGAGCGTAGTCGGCAAGCTCATCGGCAGTGGGAACTGCTGTCACGGACTGAATTCCGCCGAACACCTGGTTAATGCGCTGTCCAATCGTTGGAGGATAGTTGATAAGCGGGGGAGCCGCGCTACCCTGCTCTTCGCTCTCTAGCGGAGGATTCACAAATTTTCCGGCGATTGCGTTTACTTTCGCCGAGAAATCGTCAGCCGCTTTTTGTACGTTGTCTGGAATTCGCTGATCACGAGGACGGGTCTTCCATGCGTTCATTGCCGCATCGAGAGAAGTCTTCAGCGAAATAATTTGTTGTTGGACGGGAGCCAGATCGCGCGTCAAAGCGAAAGCATCTTTGATCGCCGCGAAACGCTTTGCGCGATCCGCCGGAGAAATTTCAATGCGCGGATCTTCTTCAACGTGAACGACTTTCGTGTCGGTCACATCACCAAGCGAAACTTTCACTGTGTAATCGCCAGGTTCGACGAGATATCCGCCGCCACCGCCGAATCCTCCGAATCCTCCTCCGCCACCGCCGCCCGGCCCGCCAGCTTCTGCTGCCGCGCCCGGAACCGGTGGAGGTGTGTAACGCAAATTCCAAATCACGCGATTGACGCCGGCCTTTCCGGTGCAAGCCGCCGCGCCGCCGAATCCTCCAGCACCACGACCGCCTCCACCGCCCTGACCACCGCCGCCTGCCGGCGCAGCCGCAGCTCCAGCGGCACCCGCCGCTGCTCCACCGCGTCCGCCTCGACCGCCGCGTCCGCCACCACCACCGCCTGCCGCAGGAGCAGGAGGAGCTGCGCCCGCTTCACCTGCCGGAGGAGTTGCGCCCGGAACCGGTGGTGCCGCGCAAGCCAGCGTAGTCACGACGTTGTTGTCTTTATCGGAGATCGTGATCGCCACGCGATCGCGTCCGGCCAACGCATTCTTCAAATAAATATTTAGAATCGCGCCGTTCGGCGGATTCGGCGCGCTGAAAACCGAATTGCCGTAGCCGAATCCTCCGCCGCCATTGCCGCGCCCGCCGCGCCATTCGTAAGTCGGGCGAACATCAAAAAGATGCACGGCCGAGTTTTGAACTTCTGGCGTTAATTGTTGGATCGGTGTGATGTCGTCCATCACCCACACGGAACGCCCGTGCGTGCCGAGAATCATGTCGTTATCGCGCGGGTGGATGAGGATGTCGTCCACCGGCACGGTCGGAAGATTCGCGTTAAAGCGTGACCAGTTTGCGCCCTTATCGAGCGAAACAAAAAGCCCGCGCTCAGTTCCGGCATACAAAACATTCGTGTTCTTGGGATCTTCGCGAACGACGTGAACGATACCGTCCTTTTCCTGAATGCCATTGGAAATCGGCTTCCAGTTCTGGCCGTAATCCGTGGTGACGTACAGGTAGATGTGCATGTCGCCAATGCGATGTCCGTCGAACGCCGCGTAGGCAGTGCCTGCGGCGGTCTTTGAGCCGATCACACGATTTACATACGTTCCTTTGGGAACTCCCGGAACTTTGCCGGCGACGTTCGTCCAGGTCTTGCCGCCGTCCTTAGTGACCTGAAGATTTCCG
This sequence comes from Candidatus Acidiferrales bacterium, assembly GCA_036008485.1. GTDB lineage: Bacteria > Acidobacteriota > Terriglobia > Acidiferrales > UBA7541 > DASTCZ01. The sequence continues at coordinate 4,245 of DASYNR010000111.1, forward strand.
TCGTCGGTGCCAACCCAGATGACGTTCTTGTCCAGCGGCGATTCGCCGATGACGGTGATGCAAGGCCACCACTCGACACCGTCTTCACGCGACATCTCGTCCTTCGTCGGAAGTACATTCAAGATTTTCAGTGTGCGGCGATCCACATTGTTTGTGAGATCGGGACCGAGCTTTTCCCAGTGATCGCCCATATCGGTCGACTTGAACAGGAAATTTCCGCCGTAGTAAATCGTCTTGTGGTCATAGGCAGAAATTTCGATTGGCGAATTCCACTGGAAGCGGTACGGAGGTTCGCCTTCCTTGGGGATTGGACGAATGCTCTTGGTTTCGCCGGTCTTGAAATTGCGGCGTTGCAGCGCGCCATCCTGCGATTCGCCGTAATCGTAATTCGCGTCGACCGGATCGAGACGATTGTAGAAGCCGTCCCCGCCGCCCACGCTGACCCAATCGGAATTCGTGATCGGGCCGGTCAAGTTGGCCGAAGGACCGCACCAACTTCCGTTATCCTGCAAGCCGCCGCATATTTTGTACGGCCGCTCATTGTTCGCGGTGACTTCGTAGAACTGTCCGATAGCGATGATGCTGTCGTGATACCAGGTTCGGCCCATGTCATGGCTGAAATAAATTCCGCCGTCCACGCCGACAATCATGTGATTGGAATCGTGCGGGTCAATCCAGAAGCCGTGGTAATCGCTGTGAACGCTTTGACCGCGAGTCTGGCTGAAAGTCTTTCCGCCGTCTTCTGAGAAATAAAGCGCGGCGGCCGGCGCCCAAACGCGCAAATCATTGTTCGGGTCGATGGCCATGATTCCGAAATACATTGCGCGCGAGTCGTTGTTACTCTGCATCGTCCAAGTCGCGCCTTTGTCGTCGCTGCGGAAGATTCCGCCCTTGGCGTGCTGAATGCGAGCGTACAAAATGTTCGAGTCGCGTTTGTAAATTGAAATTGCGATGCGGCCAACGTCTCCGCCGTTTTCATACGGCAGATCCTTCATCAGTTTGGTCCAGTTCGCGCCGCCGTCAACCGTCTTGTAGATGCCGCCTTCGGGACCGCCGCCGTTGAATCCCCACACGGTGCGGCGCCGTTCGTAAGCCGCCGCATAAAGTGTGCCGGGATCGTTCTGATCGAGTTGAAGATCGGTGACGCCGGTATTCGGGCTGATGTAGAGAGATTTCGTCCAAGTCTTGCCGCCATCGGTTGTCTTGTAAACGCCGCGCTCGGGATTTTCGCCCCACAGTCCGCCGAGCGCCCCTACGTAAACCGTGTTGGGATCGTGCGGATCAATTTGAATTCGTCCGATGGCCTGCGTATTTTCCAGGCCCATGTGAGCCCAGGTGCGGCCTCCGTCCATGGATTTGTAAACACCGTAGCCATAGGAAGCGCTCTGGCGATTATTCGCTTCGCCGGTGCCGACCCAAATAATGTCATGCGAAGAAGGCGCGATGCTGATGCAGCCAATCGAGCCGGTGGCTTCATGATCGAAAATCGGCAGCCAGGTAATGCCGCCATTAACGGTCTTAAATACGCCGCCCGCCGCAGTGCCAACGTAGATTATGTCCGAATTCGATTCATCGACGGCATAGTCGTCGATGCGGCCGCCCATTGTTGCTGGGCCAATATTGCGGAATTCCATGTTCTTCAGCGCTCCACCCAAATCTGGATCGCTCATGGATGGCGCCGGCGGCGCTTCTGCGCGCGAAATACTTCGCCAGCTAGAAAATGCGGGAACGGTTAGGACTGCGATTGCTACGATCACCACCAACCAGAAACTAAAGCCTGCGGACTTTCGTGTCATTCTTTCTCCCCCGTCCTTCTTTACAGTCTCCTATCGTTGATAGGAGACGCTGATGCTATTTCGTACCGAGTCGAATTGCAAGAAACTTCAGATTACACACCGGTATGCGTAGTCGGACGTAACAAACGCCGCGCGCGTTTCAAAAGGAATGGGAAAAGTGATTTGCCGCGCCCCCCGGACGAGTGGCGCGGATCGAAGGGTGCTCAGCCCAATTGCGAAGCAGAAGTTGCGCCGTAAAAACCGAACCAGGGCTTCGCAGCCCCGAGGCGATCGTTCACGTTTTTGATATTTTTTACGCCTTCCACGGAAAGCCAATCTTCCAGAGCCTTCAGGCCCTGCTTCGCGTAAATCGGCATGCCGTCTTTCCAGGTGGCGCGGCCGCAGAGCACTCCGGAGAATTGCGTGCCTGCTTCGCTCGCGAGATCGAGAGTTTCGCTGAAAACGTCATTGCTGACGCCGGCCGAAAGATAAATGAACGGCTTCTTCGCAACGGTGGCGGCTTTGCGGAAAAGATCTTTTGCTTCATCGCGGGAATATGCCGATTCGCCTTTGCACGCGCGTGTGCCCGCGACGAAGGCCATATTTACCGGGACTTCCACTTTCAAAACGTCCACGCCATATTGCGGCTTGGAAAATTCCTCCATGCTGCCTGCGACAGCGGAAGGTTTTATGCGCGCGAACTCGATGCTCTTTTCGTCGAGCTTCTCATCGTAGGTAACAAACTCCAGAAAAAATGGAACGTCAGCGGCCTGGCATTCCGCGCCGATGCGCTCAACCCATGCGTGTTTTATTTCGTTGATAGCGGCGGAATCAAATGGCGTGTAGTAGAGCAGAATTTTTACACAGTCTGCGCCAGCCGCAACGATGCGGCGGACAGAATAGTCATCGAGCAAATCGGGCAGGCGGCCGGGTTGAGTTGCGTCATATCCTGTTTTTTCGTAGGCGAGCAGAAGTCCGCAGCCCTTGGCACGGGATTTTGCGGCTATCAATCCAAATTCGGGATCCAGAAGAATTGCGCTGGCGTGCGGCGTTAAAATTCGCACCACCGCTTCCTTAAATTCGGACATCATTTGAGGTGTTACAGCGCCCTTGTCCACGCCCTTATCTTTCGCGATGGCATTGCGCAGGGAGCCTCGCTGATCCATGGCCGCAGCGGCGATTACTCCGCGCGAATTGCTGACGGCGGTGAGGCCCTTCACTTTACCCGGCGTGATCTTCATTTTTGGCTTTCCTCCGCAAGTTTTGGAACGCACATTATAATGCAGTTTTTCGGTGAGCTCACGAAATATCGAATTTTGCGATTCTTCACACGAACAATTGGTTTTCTAAAGTCGAACGATGCAGTGTGCAGCGGAATCGATTCCGCTGATCTTCTCAACGGTATCCAGCAAATCCAGTCCATTACGCGCCAAGAATGGAAGCAAATTGAGCGACCTTTCCTGCAGACTGTTCTGTGGATAGAGCGCGCTCAGAATGGACTGCTCGTGGCGGCTTAGCACACCGGTGCGGAAACCTTCGGCACGCCCGGACTTTGCGCGTAACTTTCCAAATTGATAAAGTATTTTTCGCTGCGCGGTATCAAGCGCTCCAGCCAGCGTGGAATCCAGTTTGACGATAGGCTTGCGAAAAGCCTCCAACATTTTCCAAAGCTTCTTTTCTTCGACGGTGAAGCGCGCAGCCAGTCCACGCGAAATATTTTGGCGTTCCATTTTGCCGCGAAGGAATTGGCGTCCACGAAAAACATCTTCAATGGAAAGGTTGTAGCGCGTCAACAGGCGCTGAACTACCGGCTCGACGATGGTGAAACTCGCGCGCGGAAGAATCGCGGGAGTTCTTCCGAGCAGGCGATCGTAGAGCACTCGATTTTGAGCGAAGTAGGCGATTTCTGCTGGGCCGCCGATGTAGGCGGCAGTCGGAAGTAAAGTATCTTGCATTACCGGACGGAGCAACGCATTGGGGCTGAATGATTCCGGGTGGGATGCAATTTCGGATGCCAATTGGCCTGCGGTGAATTCCTGATGGCCCGCGATAAATCCGGAATTGCGTTTTACTAAGGCGACGCGCTTCCCTTCCACTGTCGCGAACAATAATGTGGAGCGGTCGGTAACTTTCACTTGCGCGTGATAACCAAGTTTTTCTAGCCGCTTATTTTGGTTGAGAAGCGCTGCGCCCAGTTCTGATTGCTCATTTGCGGCACGAATCAGCAGCGGCGCGGATAGCTTGTGCAGGCGCGCATCTAGTGGGTCCAGCAGAATGAGTCCGCGTTTCGCAAATAGCGCCGACATCATCTGCGCAAATGCCGAGCCGAATGTGGCGCCGGGTTGGTACGCGCTGGTAAGAATAGTTTCGATTTCGCCTGAATCTGAACCGGTCAGGGATTCGCCCGCGCGCTTTACCAGAGAAATGATCGAGTCGCCCAGTACGATATTCCCGACGCTCCGGCCTTCGAGCGACTTGTCACCTGTCCATTCGAGACGATCTTCGCCATTCGCAGTGGGCCATGAGACGTGGTTGATTTCCGCGAGGTCGTGATCTTCGCTGGCCATCCAGAAAATTGGCACGGCCTCGATGCCGCTCTTACGGAGTTGCTCGACAATTCGGAGCGCGGAAAGCGCTTTGTAAAACGTGTACGCAGGGCCGCCGAAGAGTCCCACTTGCTGACCTGTGACGATTGCGACGGCTTTACCGGCGAGACGATCCAGGTTGAGCGCAACTTCGGATGGGAGTTGCCCGCCGGAGAAGTCGGCGTTCTGCTGGCGAAGGATGTCGACGACCGCCGCGCGCCTTTCCTTCGGGTAGGCTGCGGTATCGCGCGTTAGCCCGCGAACGGCGGACTTGATGCCAGAGAGATCAGGGCGCTGGCCGTATAGCCCTGCGAGTTTAGGAGGCGGAGTACCCGTGGTACGCCACAAAAGGAAATCGGAATAGAGCCGCGTGATGTGCGGCAGCGATTCGGGCGTCAAACAGTCACGTTCCATCGGGACAAACATAATATCCGTACCGCGCAACTCCGGCAAATCTTCCGTGTTGTACAAAATGGGGTGTGGCTCCCACGGGCTTGTTTTCGATTGTCAGTAAACACTTACTTCG
>DASYNR010000112.1:0-8063 GCA_036008485.1 Candidatus Acidiferrales bacterium
GCAGAGGGCATCGGCCTGTGCCGTACCGAGCACATGTTCTTCAAGGATTTCGAGCAGCCCGAGAAGAGCATCGATCGTCAGCTCGCCATTCAAGAGATGATTATCGCGGAATCGCCTGAGGCGCGCCGAAAAGCTCTAGCAAAACTTCTACCTTTCCAGCGACGCGATTTCATCGGCATCTTCAAGGCCATGAACGGCTGTCCGGTCACGATTCGTCTAATCGATCCGCCGCTCCACGAGTTCGTTCCGCATGATCGGGACAAGCAAGAAGAGCTGGCGAAGAAAGTTGGAGTAACTATTGAAACCGTCGCGCGCCGAGTTGAACAACTGCATGAAGCAAACCCGATGCTCGGCCACCGCGGAGGCCGTCTTGCGATCACCTATCCAGAAATACTTGAGATGCAGGTGCGCGCGATCATTGAAGCGGCAATCGAATGCAAAAAGCAGGGAATTAAAGTACTACCTGAGATAATGCATCCGCTCGTTTTGGATAAGAAGGAGCTTCAAATTCTCACCGACGCTACGCATCGAGTAGCGGGTGAAGTTTTCAAGGAGAAAGGCACGAAGGTCGAATATCTCGTCGGCACGATGATCGAACTTCCTCGCGCGGCGTTGCTCGCAGATCAAATTGCCGAGGTCGCACAATTCTTCTCGTTTGGCACGAACGATCTGACGCAAACGACCATGGGCCTTTCTCGCGATGACGCCGGCCGATTCCTGCCTGACTATGTGGACGAGAAGAAGGCCGGCATTTTCAAGGACGATCCGTTCCAAACCCTGGACGTCGAGGGCGTTGGAATGCTCATCAAGTGGGGTATCGAGCGCGGTCGTTCAACCAATCCGAAATTGAAAATCGGAATCTGCGGCGAACATGGCGGCGACGCGGAAAGCGTGAAGTTCTGCCACAAGGTCGGCATGAACTACGTCAGCGCGTCTCCCTATCGGGTGCCAATTTCAAGATTGGCAGCCGCGCAAGCTGTGCTGGAAGAAAAGGCGGCGAAAAAGAAATTGAAGCGGAAATAGGGAATCGCGCATTTGCCCCAAACTCTAACCATCGGAATCTGCGGCGGCACTGGATCCGGTAAGACGACCATCACCAATCGTCTTACCGCGGCCCTGTCCGAAGAAAGCGTTCTTCTGCTTCAGCAGGACCACTATTACAAGGACACGCCGCATCTTCCGCTAAGCGAGCGCGCTAAGCAAAATTTCGACCATCCCGATTCCGTCGACAGCCAACTACTTATCAACCACGTTCGCACTCTGCGCGCGGGAGAGGCGATCGAACGGCCAGTCTACGATTTCACGCAGCATCGCCGAATCCCGGCAACTGTCCACCTCGAACCTCGCCCAGCTCTAATCGTTGAAGGCATCCTGATATTTGAGAATCTCGTCCTTCGGAACCTGTGCGACATTAAAATCTTCGTCGATACCGAGGCCGACCTGCGTTTCATCCGCCGGCTGCGTCGAGACATTCGCGAGCGTGGCCGCACCGTCGAGTCCGTGATTGACCAGTACATGGCGACAGTTCGCCCGATGCACATGGAATTCGTCGAGCCATCCAAGCGCTACGCCGACGTGATTATTCCAGAAGGCGGCCATAATGAAGTTGGCATCGATCTGGTAATTCAGAAAATTCGCTCGCTGCTTCCACGTTGAATAAATCTCCAGTAGCGGTCACCGCAAAAATCCTTCAAGTAGAAAATGAGTTGTCGGCGCTCCGACATCGCGCAAAGTAATGCCCGAAGTTTTCGCGCCGGAATTTTGCGAAAGTACATCTAAAGTGTTCCTTGAATAGAGAAGCTGCCGTCGTTACGTCGGCATCTTCAAAAAGAAGTAAGTTCCGAGGAAAATAAATATCGCGTCCGGCGCCCACCCTGCTAGCAGAGGTGGCATTTGTCCTACTCCGCCCAGCGCCTCGAATAGCGCCGACGTCGCCCAGTAAACAATCCCAATTCCGATTCCCAGCGCCAGCCCGCCCACCGCTCCTCGAGTCCCCACATAAAATGCGAACGGGATAGATAGAAACGCTATAATTGGCGCGATCATCGGGAACGCCAGCTTCTCGTGCCATTGGACGGATAAACGGCCCACATCGAATCCGGATTGCTTCAACTCTCCGATGTAATTCTGCAACTCCCGCCAACTCATCTCATCGGACTGCCTCACCTCGCGATTGAAGTGGCTGGGCGGCTCGTCCAACTCCGCTGCGGAATACACTTGGAATTGCGAATAGTGGCTCGTACTCTCGTTCCCAGCGTCGAAATCGCGCACCCAGCCATCTTTCAGCACCCAAACGCTCAGCTCCGGAGACCATTCCGCGCGTGTCGCGTGGATTCGCCGTCGAAGTTGAAATGTGACCGGATCCACCTCGAAAACGTTCAGCCCTCCAAACAAAACCGGCTTACTCTCCGGATCAAAAATTTCGTAGTTATAGAATTTCCTGTTAGGCGTGCCTGTACTCGCGCCCTGTATCCAGCTGCGATTCGGCCTCAGATAAGTTTGCGCGGGTCTCCCGCGAATCTGGTTCAGCAGCGCGTCCTGCCGCTGATTGAAGTAGGGAAGATACGTGTTGCTCAGCAGCAAAAGTCCTGCCGCCAGCAACGCGCCCGTGCCGACAATTGGCCACGCCAGCCGATAAAGACTTACGCCGCTGGCTTTAATGGCCACGACCTCGTTGTTTTTGGACATCACTCCCAACGTCACCATCGCCGCCACCAGCACAGCGAATGGCGCCAGGTGATAGAACAAAAATGGCACCAGAAACCTGAAATAATTCAGCACCACCAGAAACGGCGTGTGATTCTTGGCGATATTATCCAGCAGCTCGAAGAACGCGAATATCTCGTATAGAAAAATGAATCCGACCATCACGAGCAGAAAATAGCTCCAGAAATTTCGTAGCAAATATAAATCCAGCATTTGCGGGAATCCGGAACTGTGCCGCACCCGTAATCGCGCAGGCCGCACGGGCTGCAGCCGAATCACTCTCGTCTTGGTGTCTGCCCCAGTCGCTGCGCCATGAATATGTCTTCCGCCTCCAGCTCCCAGCGACACGTCCGGCACCGTTGCCAGCCGTCCAACGGAATCGTGACCTCGCCGGCCGCCACGCAAGGATTCAAACCAGCCCTTGCACCTGTCCGTGATCCGCTCAAACCAGCGCGTGAATCGCGTCGAACTGCGAATTTGCTCCATGCCCGGCAGCAGCGCCAATCCGGCTAGTCCCGTAAGAAAATTCGCCGCCCAAATTCCCATCACGGGCGAAACTTTGCCTTCCTTCGCGAGGCCCGCTCCGACAATAAACATCAGGTAGTAGCCGCAAACTAAAAGCAGGGACACAATAAATCCCATCGCGCGTCCGCCGCGCCGAGGCCGCGCCGCCAGCGGAACCGCCAGCAATGCGAACACCATGCACGCTACCGGAAACGCGAAGCGCCGCTGAATTTCCACCCGCGCCTCATACGAAGCTTTCCCAGTCGTGGACATCAAATCCGAAAGCGTTCTTTCCGTAGCAGTTGGCGCGGAGGTATTCGCAGTTTTCAATCCAGTGAATTCCACCGGCAGCTCGCTCTTCCCGAATGTTTGCAAAGAATAACGAGTCGGATCAGTGGGATTTGGGACGTAAACCATGCCATTGTTCAGGTGCAAGTCAATCTTGCCCTGCTCGCGGTCGGCCACTACAATTGCATTCTGTGCCAGCGTAAGTTCCGTGCTTTTGTCTGATTGCTGGGCCAGAAAAACGCCGCTCCAGTGCGTGGCCGCGGTATCGATATCCTGAATGTACAAAACCATTCCCGGAAATTCCTGGAATGTGCGAGGCTGCACTTCGTAGGAGGCTTGTGCCGATGTTAGCTCGTCCCATATTTGGTGGAATGTTCGCTGCGCCGCGGGACCGATCCACAAAGTGATCGTCAATGTTACCAAAGCCGTAAATGTTGCCAGCACGCCGACGGGCACAAGCACCCGGCGCAGTCCCACTCCCAGAGCGCTCAGCGCGATTAATTCGCTATCAGCGGACATCCGTCCCAGCCCGATCAGCACGCCGACCAGCACTGCCATTGGAAGAGTGAACGTGAGCACATATGGAAACACGCAAAGAAAAAGCAGCCCCAGCCGGCTGGCAGAAGCCGAATGACGCACTACAATAGTCATCAGCGAAATGAGTCTGGGAATGAAAAGGACGAACGTAAAAATTAACAGGCCAACGAGGGCGTGCGAGAAAACCTCTTTGCAGATATATTTGTCAATGATGCGCATCGCGAAGACAATATTCTAGTGCTGTTTCAATTTGATTGCACCAGACGATTCGGAGAATCAGCGCCGGCATGAATCGCGTCAACTTAGTTCTGATCTGGCATATGCACCAGCCGCAGTATCGTGACCCCGCCTCAGGGCGATACGTTCTGCCCTGGACGCGTCTTCACGCGCTGAAAGATTACTGGGGCATGGTGCGCACGCTGCGCGAATTTCCGAATTGCCATGCCACGTTCAACGTGGTTCCGTCGCTCGCTGCACAGCTGGAAGAATATGCCAGCGGAACTTTCTCCGAGCCGTGGTTCGATATTGCATTTCGCCCGGCGGAAGAACTCGACGCCGAAGCGAAATCCGTAATCCTTGATCGCGCGTTTCAGATCAATCGCGAAAATTTGATGCGCCGCTGGCCGCGCTTCACCGAACTTTTCAATCGCACCCAGCACGCCGATAAGGAAATGAACGCCGCGGATCTTTTCAGCATGCGCGACTGGCGCGACGTTCAACTACTTTCGCAACTCGCCTGGATGGACGAACTCTGGCTCACCTCCGATCCTGTGCTTTTGCGTCTCGCCGATAAAGGCGCCAATTTCACCGAAGAAGACAAGCTCGAACTTCGCGGCAAGCAGCTGGAACTTTTGCGCGACGTCCTTCCCGAATATCGCCGCGCTTCCGAAACCGGACAGATCGAAATTTCCACCACGCCGTTCTATCATCCGATTCTTCCACTCGTTTGCGATTCGGATATGGGCCGTGTTTCTAATCCGCACAGCCAGCCGCTCGTTCCCGCGTTTCGATATCCGGACGATGCCGCCGAACAATTGCGTCGCGCACGCAACTATCACGAAAAACTTTTTGGCCGCGTGCCGGCCGGATTGTGGCCGTCGGAAGGTTCGGTTTCCGATCAAGCGCTCGATCTGGCGGCCGAGCAAGGTTTTAAGTGGTTCGGCACCGACGAAGGCGTTCTGGGCCGCACGCTCGGATGCGGATTTGGCCGCGACGGCAGCGGCATTCCTGAAAATGCCGACCGCATGTACTCGCCGCTGCGGGTTCTGCGAAACGGAAAAGAAATCGTTGGATTTTTTCGCGATCATATGCTTTCCGATCTCGTCGGTTTCGTTTACAGCCGCATGGGCGCCATGGCCGCCGCGGAAGATTTGCATCAACGCCTGCGCGCTATCGGCGATCGCGTGCATACTGGGCGCCCGCTCACCGTTTCCATCATTCTTGATGGCGAAAACGCGTGGGAATATTTTCCGCATAGTGGGCGCGAATTTCTGAAACAGTTTTATCGCCGCGTTGAATCCGATCCGGATATTCGCGCGCTCACCGCCACCGAAGCCATCGCCGCCGCGGGAGAAATCCCGTCAGTTGAAAATGTCGTTCCCGGTTCGTGGATCAATGCGAATTTCGACATCTGGATTGGCGACAGGGAAGATCTCGTCGCCTGGACCATGTTGCGCAAAGCGCGCGAAGCTTACGCAAAGGCAAAACGATTGCACGATCAAGGCGCGGATGGCGCTGTCAACGCGGAAAAATTAGCGGCGTCATATGAATCGCTGCTCGCCGCAGAAGGTAGTGACTGGTGCTGGTGGTACGGCCCGGAACACAGCACCTACAACGACGCTGAATTCGACGCCTTTTATCGCACTCTGCTCACCGAAGTTTATTTGAGAATTGGAGCCGAGCCTCCCGGCGAACTTGCCGAACCAATCAAGCGTCTTCCTGAAGACGCGCTTATCTCGCCGCCACAGTCTTACCTGCATGTTCGCGTGGATGGCCGTGAAAGTTCTTACTTTGAATGGCTGGGCGCGGGACTTTACGCAGCCGATCGCCGTGGCGGCTCCATGCACGGCCGCGCTTATTTAATGCACGAACTTCATTACGGCTTTGACGACGAGTGGCTCTACGTCCGAGTCGACCTTTTCGAGGAAGCAAAAGCGGAATTGCGCGACTGCGTTTTCCGAGTGGCAGTCCGCGCTGCGCAGGAAGTAAAAATTCAGGCGCACATCCGCGACGGAATGTTGACCGACATTCAAGTGGAAACAAACGAAGCGTGCCTTCTCGGTGCGCAGCAATATGTGCAAGTCGCCTACGGACAAATTCTGGAAGTGGCCATCGCGCGCAGCGTAATCGAAACCGCCGGTCGCAACTCCATCCAACTGGCAACCTCGCTGTGGGAAAGCGGCCTTCCCGTGGACATGCTTCCCTCCGAAGGCTCGCTGGAAATTAGATTAGGCGCCGAATTCTTCGCATGGCCAAAAACCTGAGCGCTTGTACCTAATATAGCAGCACAGCAATATCCCGTGGCGAATTCCCGACGTGCACCATCGTAATCAAACTTATGGCGTCCGTGCGCACGCGCATGATCGCTAGATCATTCGAGTTTTCATCGGCCGCCAGCAATAAATTGTGCGGCACGGAAGGGTCCAGCGCTAGCCCGCCTGGAGACTGACCCACGGAAACTCGCGAACCCGTCGTGCGATATACAACGTCAACCGCAAAAACTGCGTTGGCGGCCGAATCGCTCACGTAGAGCAGCAGCGTCGATTCATCAAACACCGCGCGGCCGGGCGTCGAGCCAATTACTTTCGCATCCACCAATTCGTGCGTCCAAGTGTCGACGATGGCCAACTCGTGCGCGTCAGGAACCGTAATATAAAGTTCGCCGCCGTCCGGCTTCAAAAATAGTCCGGCGGGCTTTCCCGGCAGAGGCAGATTCGTCAAAAGTGCGTTGCTCCGCAAATCCACCACGGAGATTTGCCCGGCGCCAGTTGCTGACGCGTCTGCAACTTCGCCCGCAGTCTTGTTCGGCGCGCCATTCGCTGCAACGAATGCCGTCACGCCATCCGCATTCTGCAGAATCACAAAATTTTCTGGCGCAGCCGCCACGGGAATCGTGGCCCGCAACGCCAGCGTCGACGCATCGAAAACCTGCAACGTCGCGTCATCTCGATTCACAACTGCAACATTTTTTCCATCCGGCGTCACACGCGCCATCACTGGACGCTTTCCAGTCCGAGCGCGCCCGACAATTTGCCGTGACGCGCAATCAATTGCCACCAGCGTATCGGCTCCCGATGCCGCCACATACGCCCTGCGTCCATCCGGCGAAAAATCCAGCGCGTATGGTGATGCGCCGACAGAAATTCGCGCGACCACTCGATCCTTCGCCGCGTCCAACACCCAAACGACGCCGGCATCCGACGAAACGCCCCAAATTTCCGAGCGTGTCGGATGCGTTCGCAATCCCGTCGGCCCCGCGCCGACAGGAACCGTCGCGCGCACCACAAGCGTCACCAAGTCCACGACCGAAACAGTTCCGTCGCCCACATTCGCCACATACGCGCACAGCTTCAGCCCCGGCCGCAGAAATGACGGCCGCTGCTCCAGCACAATTTCCCGCGCCACCAAAGCCGTAAGCACGAGAGCAATAAATATCAATCGGAAATTGAGGGCGCGGCGAGGCATTTTGAGAAAAGTTTGTGACTTGTGCATCCGCGCCGAAGCAAGCGGCACGACGCAAAGTGAATCGAAGTCTAACGGAGCAGGGAACCAGCGTCAAACTTCCCGAGTTGTAGCGCTCGGCGATGCAAGGTAAAATCATCTTACATGGCCCAGACCTTACCTCTTCCACATCCGCTCGAGGCTCGCACGAACGAGCAAGCCATCGCCGGCTCGCAAACGATTCCTTGGTACATCTGGAGCTGCCTCGTCGCCATTGCCTCCGGCACAATTGGCGGCGCGTGGGATATTTCCTGGCACGAAAGCGTTGGCCGCGATTCTTTCTGGACCACGCCGCACATGCTCATTTA
>DASYNR010000113.1:0-14557 GCA_036008485.1 Candidatus Acidiferrales bacterium
ATCGCCGCATACGTTGCTTGCAGCGCGAGAAGTTTTTCTTGATATAGAGACGCAAAGTTGGCGAGCTTGCTGGTGCGCAAATCTCCGCCGGATCCCTTGACCCACAAAACCAACGTATCTTCTCCGGTAAGCGGATCGCGCTCAATTGTTTTCGCGGAAGTATTTCCTCCGCCGGTATTCGTAATGCGTTGATCCGATCCCAATAAGTTTGACCGATAGACAAGCAATTCCGCGGGACTCAATTTGCTCGCGTAGGCGTCGTCCCACTTGTAATTCACAAACTTCATTCGCGGTTTTGCGGAAGGTGAACCCATTTTATTTCCCTAACATCATTAGAATCTCGCTTTACGCCAAATGAAAAACTTCCGGAATCGGTTCCATCATCTCGTCGGCGTTGCGCCCGGAAACTCCCTCAAAGAATTCGCCCATTTCCGCCTGCCATTTTCGATTAATTTCCGTAAGCGACATTTTGCGAATCGCTTCCCGAAAATCCGGAGTTTCCACGTATCCGATCAGCAGCCCATCGTCGCGTAAAAAAAGTGAATAATTATTCCATCCTGCCGAATGCAGCGCGCTCAACATTTCCGGCCACACAGCTCGGTGACGTTCCTTGTATTCCGCGAGCCGATCTTTCTTCACCTGCAAAAGAAAACAAACTCGCTTGTGATTTCCGTCCGGCATCACGCACTTTTCTCCGATTGAACTTCGCCGCAGCCTTTACCAACCGTATCTAATCCGGCTCCGCGGAATTTGTCAAAGCCTTCTGCAGAGTTTTCGCACGTTCCACATGGTAAAACCGGCGCCTCCGGATCGTTTTCTGAGTTTTGTCCTTGTATAACCGCGCCGCGAATCCTAGACTCGCGTTCCGGCAATGACTTCATCGAAGAATCGCGATTTCACATTTCTAGCATTTGATCTCGGCGCTGAAAGTGGACGCGCCATCGCCGGCCGGCTGCATGCCGGAATATTATCCATCGACGAAATTCGCCGCTTCGCAAATCAGCCCGTGCATTACAACGGCGCGATGCACTGGGACGCGCCCCGCCTTTGGTTTGAAATGCAATCCGCGCTGCATTCGCTTTCCGCGCACGAAATCACGCAACTCGACGCAATCGGCGTTGACACCTGGGGCGTGGACTACGCGCTGCTCGGCGAAAATGGCGCGCTTCTCGAAAATCCATATCACTATCGCGACGCACGAACGGCCGGAGTAATGGAACGCCTGATGAAGGAACTAACACCCGAATATATTTACAGCATCACCGGAATTCAGTTTCTTCCATTCAACACTCTGTATCAGTTGTACGCCGCCGCAGAGCAATCGCCGAAAACTCTGCGCCAAGCCGAACATTTACTCACCATGCCGGATCTTTTTAATTTTTGGATGACGGGCAAAGCCGTCTGTGAATATACGAACGCTTCCACCACGCAATTCCTCAACGTCCACCAGCGAAAGTGGTCCACGGAAATTCTCGAAAAACTGCGCATCCCAATGCACATGTTGGCGCCGCTGATTCACTCAGGCGAAATCATCGGCCCGTTGCGTCCGGAATTCGCAAAACTTCCCGCGCTTTCCGCGACGCAAGTGATCGCACCCGCGTGTCATGACACTGGCTCGGCATTCGCCGCAGTTCACAGCGGAGAAAAAGTCGCTCTGATTAGTTCCGGCACCTGGTCACTTCTCGGAACGGAAACGAAGAAGCCCGTCGTCACCGAGGAAGCGCGCCGGCTGAATTTTACAAATGAAGGCGGAGTTTGCGGCACCGTTCGTCTGCTGAAAAATATTACCGGAATGTGGTTGCTCGAACGTTGCCGCCACGCCTGGAAAAATCAGGGCAGGGAATATTCATATTCCGATTTGCTCGCCATGGCCGCTACAGAACCGCCGCTGCAGCACCTCGTCGATCCCGACGATCCTTCATTCAGTTTGCCGGACGACATGCCGCAAGCTATCGCCGCGTTTTGCGCGAGGACCGGACAGTCTACTCCATCTGGCGCTGGAGCCTTGACGCGAACCGTGTTTGAAAGTCTCGCGCTGAAATATCGTTACGTTTTGGAACTGCTCGAATCGCTCACCGGAACAAAATTTGAAATTGTCCGAATAGTTGGCGGCGGTTCGCAAAATGACATGCTGAATCAATTCGCCGCGAACGCCACCAGCCGTCAAGTTCTCGCAGGCCCAAGCGAAGCCACCGCTCTCGGAAATCTTGCCATGCAAATGGTCGGAACCGGCGCGGTTGCGTCGCTCGATCAGGCGCGCGGAATTATTGCCGAGTCATTTTCTCCGCGCAAATTTGAACCGAAGGATACCGCCAAGTGGAAGGAAGCTTACGGCCGTTTTCGCGAACTGGTGACGAAATGAAACGTCCAATGTTATTTTGCTTCGGACTCGCGACGATCTCGGCTGCACTACTGAGCAACAATTTGCTCAGCCGCACTTCCGCGCAAGAAGCCGCCCCAAGAGTCTGGGTCTATAACTCCGACGAATCCAAAGTCGCTCCGTATACACTGCCCGATCCGCTCGTTCTTCAGAACGGAAAACCAGTTCGCGACGCAGCCACATGGTTCCACCAGCGCCGGCCAGAAATCCTGCATCTGTTTGAATCGCAAGTCTTCGGCCGCACGCCGACGAAGACTCTTCGAGTTCGCTACGTCGTAACTTCCGTCGACAAAAATGCACTCGGCGGCGCGGCAATCCGAAAACAAATCACTGCTTACTTCACGAGTAGACCGGATGGCCCCGCCATGCACATCCTTCTATATATTCCCGCGCGCGCAACAAAGCCTGTGCCAGTGTTCGCCGCGCTGAATTTCGGCGGCAATCAAACTGTGAACGCCGATCCCGGCATCGATCTGAATTCCATTTGGGCGCCTGACGCGCTATCCACGCAAAATGGCAATCCGAGCCCTCCGACATTTCGCGAACACGCCGACGAAAAAACGCGCGGCTCGGCCGATCACATGTGGCAAGTAGAAAAAATTATCAGCCGCGGCTACGCATTGGCCACGGCAAATTATGGCGACGTCGAACCCGATTTCGCCGGAGGAATTTCGCACGGCGTTCGTCCATTATTTTTCGCACTAGGCCAAACAGAACCGGCGCCCGATGAATGGGGCGCGGAAGGTGCCTGGGCCTGGGGACTGAGCCGTATCGCCGATTATCTTGAGACGGACCACGACATTGACCCAAAAAAAATCGCCGTAATGGGCCACTCGCGTCTCGGCCGCGCGTCGCTCTGGGCTGGCGCGCAGGATTCGCGTTTCGCAATTGTTATTTCAAATGAGTCCGGCAAAGCCGGTGCTTCACTTTACCGAAGAAGTTTCGGCGAACCCATCGCTCATCTGAATATTGTCTTTCCGCACTGGTTCTGCACAAATTTCCACCAGTACACCGATCACGACGACAAAGTTCCTGTCGATGGACACATGCTCCTCGCACTCGTTGCGCCGCGTCCCGTTTACGTTGCGAGCGCCGAAGATAATGCGGGCGCCGATCCGCGCGGAGAATTTCTGGGCGCGGTCGCCGCCGGACCCGTTTACGAATTGCTACACAAAGATTCGCTCGGCACCAATCAGTGGCCGCCGGTGAATCATCCCATCATGAAAACAATCGGCTATCACGTTCGCACCGGCAAGCATGACGTAACCGAATATGATTGGGAACAATATTTAAAATTCGCGGATATGCATTTCGGAAAAGCAGCGGCGCAAAATTAAATTCATTAATTAATTGGCCGTGGCTCCAGGAATGCGCGGCCGCTCAGTTTGTGGGCAATGTTATTTGTGCTTGTGCAGCAATCAATCGCACGCGTCCCAAAATTCCCGACGGCAGCGGCTGAAGATCTTTCATGTCCTGCGGGGTAGCGCGCTCGCCGTATCGCGAATTCAGCAGCTTGTAATCCGGTAGCGCGCGGCCAGAAAGTTCATTGATCGCCGTATTTCCAACCACCACGCGAATTTCATTTTGTCCGGCGCGCAAATACGTAGTCACGTCCACCGAATATGGCGGATGCCACACTGACCCCGCGCGTACTCCATTCACGTAAACGACGGCCGCTTCGCGGACTGGACTTTCCATCCACGCGCGCATTCCGTTCGCGGCGCCGCTCGTTTGCGCCACGGCCGTTCCTTCTCCGAAATCCAATTTGAAATCCAGCGCGGGACTCAGCATTCCATCAGGAATCGAAACAGTTTTTGTATAAGTTGCTTGCCCGGAAAAATATCGCATGGTTTCGTCGTCCGTCCACGAGCGCAAATGATCCATCTGAATTTGTTTGCCCGCATCGCCGAAAGAAACTTCCCAGCTGTCGCTTAAATCGAGATCAGCGGGAATCGAGCGCGCAGCTTCTACCGTCGTACTCGGAAGCTTGCGCGCGGAAAATACCAAAATGCGCGATTCATAAGGAGCGAGTTCAATCGGATAAGTGTTACCACTGATGCTGAAGTTTTCCGGTTCCGCTTCGGTGGCTGCCCCGGTAAACGGATTCCACCATTCGCCGTGACTGTCGTTAGTTCCCGGATCGCCCCGATACTCTGCGAGCGCGTTAATTCGTTGACTGCCCGTATTCACGATGAAATAAATCTCTGCGCCAGCAACGCTACGGTGCACAAATCCAACGTCGGGCGTGAAGATCGTTAGGTCTGGCTTCGCTAGACTATTCAGCAGATCACCGAATCCAGTCTTTTCATCTTTAACAAAATGCCCCGGCGCCGACGTCTCCTCAAATAATTCCTTCGCAATCGCCCGCACCTCCGCCGTCTCCTTCTCGCCATCCATCAGCCCCGGCGCCATCGAAGGAATTTTCCGCGTAGCAATCAACACTCCGCCCTTTTGTGCAAACTCCTTCAGCTTCCGCAGCGTACCCAGCGGAATTCTTTCCACACCGGGCAAAATAACCACCGAATATCGATTCGTATTCACCGCCAACGCGCGCGACTCCACCTTCCCAAGATTCTGAATCGCCGCGTCATCAATGAAATCAAAGTTGTATCCCGACTCCAAAATCTGCGGTATCAAATTCGGCCCCAGCAAATTATTCATCAACTGATCAATCGAAACTTTTCCGGGCGAGAATTGTGCGTACGCATCCGAAGTCGGTACATAAATCGCCACATCATTCACCGGACGTCCTTGACGCAAAAGAAAACTCACGCGCTGAAAATATTTTGTAATGTCCGGCATCGCAGGCCACCACGGATTATACTGATTCAAAACCGATGCCGCATAAAACGCCCATCCTGGTGATCCCGCTTCCGGCGGCGAATAAGGCCATCCGTGGCCAACGAATTGATTGCTGCCTTGCAAAAATTGCACGTCCGCTTCGGCTTTCATGTCCAAAGGCGTCGCGCGAAATGCCGGAGTATGCAGCCACGTCCAGGTCTCCGTCGACGTCACCGCGCGTCCGTAAAGATGATTCGCGGACGAAGCCCAGCGAGCAGGCGAAAATTGTTTCCAGTGCGCGCCTTCGCCTTCGCCCAAGTCAATCAGCCGGTAACTGGAAAGCGTCGCCGGCGGAATTCCGTAAAGTTGCGCGCGAAACAACGTGTGATGCGCTTTCGCCCACGATTCCGTCGGTGTCAGAAATCGCTCTTCAAAAAGTTCGCTGAGCGTCTTTCCCCAGTCGTTCCGAATCGCGCCGGTTTTTTCTCCGATGTTTCCGACCAGCGCCGGCAAATAAGGTTTCAGGTCGTATCCGCGCCGCTTCTGAAATTCTTCGAGGAAATCCGATGTCCAATCCGATCCATACACTTCCAGGCTGTCGCAAAAAACCGCGTGCGGAATATTTGCGCCCAACTTGTTCAACATCGTGTCGCCAACAACCTTCAAATGATTTTCAATCGCCGCGCGGTCGTAGTGATCCAGCACAAATCCTTCCGCGCCAATCGCAGGCCTTTTCACCGTCATCCCGGTCCGGCTCGAAATGAAAAATAAAACCACATGCGGGCTGTCTTGTTGTGAATGCACGTAAATACCTTTAACAGCGTCACTGATTGGGGAAGTAATCGCAGTTGCCTTTGCCGCATCAAAATTCTTCACGTCTCCCGGCGCAATAAATGCCGCCAGTAATTTTTCTCCGGCCGAAATATTCGGCAGCGGCACCTTCCCGGACGGGCTTTGCACCGGCACTATGTCAATTCGCAATTTCCCCGCCGCCTGAGTAATCGGTACGTGCGGGCCGCCGAAAGGCCAACCGCTCCCAATCGTCAAATCCATTCGCAAACCAAGTTCGCGCGCCTTCTCACCCGTAAACTTCAGCGCACCCAGAAAATCTTCGGAAAGATACGGATAGTTTTTGAATCCGTGCGCGGGATCATCCAACGCCAGCGGATACACCGGCTGCACCTCGAAACCGCCGATGCCGCCTTCCTTCATCGCCATCAGTTCGCGCTCAAGCTCCGGCCTCGTCGCCGAAGGCCCAAACCACCACCAGCGCATCATGATTTTGGAATCGTCAGGAGGATTTTCAAACGAGCGTTGCAGCGCGCTCAACGCATCAGCGGGAGTTGCAGCCGGCTCAGACCAAAGTTTCGAAGTGCCAAAAGATAAAACCAAAGAAAGGGCAGTCACAAATAAATATCGAAGCGCCTTCAATCGCTCCTCCTAAAAAGTTTCGCGTGAAACGTGTGCGCTCAAACTCTCCGCGTTACCGGATCTGCGGTGGCGCCATCCGCGTAAATCACTTCCGCCGCGCCCTTCGGCGGCCGATTCAACGCCAAACTGATTTCCTTGTTTTCGCCTCCTGAAACTTTTATCAACGCCGCATTTCCCGCCGCAGCCGTACACGACTCAATCGCCGCATTCGTCACGCGCTCCAGCGCAATCACCGGCAAATCGCCATTCGCTTTGCTGGTCCGCGCGCGCACTAATTCCAAGTCCTCCACATCCTTGAACGAAAATGGCGATCCGCCATCCGGATTAATTTGCAAATTCTCAAATGAAACTCCTCGCGCTCCCGAAACAGAAACTCCGGTTGTGGATGAAGCCACCATATCGCGCACACTAAGCGACTGCATCGGATTCTCCAATAATCCCTCTGCGGAAATTGCGGACTTAGCGCCGACCACTACAATATCGCTGAAGTGAAAATTCCGGAATGTCGGCGTAAATTCGTTCACCGGCAGCGCGTGCAGCTTGTCTCCGTTGTCGTAAAACATTCCCACGAAAATTGCCGCGTCTTTGATCCCTCGCATCACCACATTCGTTGCGCGAATATTTTCCACCACTTCGCCGCGGCTTCGCGCCGTCTTGAATCTCAGCCCGCTCGTTGTGCCATCGCAAATGCAGTTGCTGATGGCCACGTTGCGGACTCCGCCAGCCGTTTCGCTGCCCACGCCAACTCCGCAATGTCCCGTCCCGAAAACGCAATTCGTCACCACAATATTTTCCGAAAGCCCGTAAGGTCTTCCGGGAATATGTTTGTATCCCGACTTGATGATGATGCAGTCATCGCCCGTGGTGATGTAGCAATTTGAGATGCGCACATTTTTGCAGGAGTCCGGATCAATTCCATCCGTGTTCGGGGAATCGGCCGGATTGATAATCGACACTCCGTCGATGCGCACGTTCTCGCACAACACCGGATGAATATTCCACGATGGGGAATTGATAAGCGTCAATCCGCGCACCAAAATATTTTTGCTCTTGGAAATATAAATCATTCGCGGCCGCGGCCATCTCAGTGGAGAACCCGCCGGATTTTCCGGCTCGCGATCCACAAGCCCCGCATCACGCCGCATGGCCAAAGTTTTTCTGTGCGCGTCCCACCACAGCGCGCCTTGACCGTCCAGCGTTCCTTGCCCGGTGATCGAAATATTTTCCAGTCCCTCGCCAGTCAACAGCGACGCATAAATAATTCGCTCAAGTCCTTCCCAGCGACCTCGCATCGTCAGATAATCTTCAAAATTTGGGCTCCCCTGCAAAGTTCCACCGGCAACCACTTCAAATTCCATATTGCTCTTCAACATGATCGGGCCCGTCAGATATTTTCCACCCGGCACCACAACTTTTCCGCCGCCCGCTTTCGCGCACGCGTCTACTGCGGCTTGAATCGCTTGCGTGTTAATCGTTTTTCCGTCTCCACGCGCACCATATTCTCGAACGTCAAATACGTACTTGGGAACTCGAATGTCAGATTGCCCTTGCAGCATCTCCTCGCCAATTGAATCCGTGAAAATCGGGCTGCTCGCGGCCTTTCCTGCGGGCAACGCCATGGCTCCCACCGCAAATCTTTCCAGGAATTCACGGCGATTTCTCGGAGTCACTGGCATCGGCTCAACTTCCTTTTGAAATAAGATAAAATCCACCTAGTTCGTGGATTTTTCAAACCGTCAATCTGCCCCGCGAATCGGACTTGACAGCGAGTGCCCCTTGTATCATATAGTGGCCCTCCGTGCCACATCGTAAGACAGACTCGTCCCCGTACAAGGTCCAGGTTCTGGATCGGGCGCTTTCTATTCTTCGGCTTTTAGGCGAACGCCCCGGTGATCGCTCTTTGGCGGAGGTTTGCGCCGGATTGAAACTGCACAAGAGCACTGGCCATCGCTTGCTCACAGTTCTCGAACAAAATCGTTTTGTGGAGAAAAGTCCCAGCACCGGACGCTACCGTTTGGGCTTGCGATTATTTGAATTAGGCTCGAAAGCAATTGCATCGCTCGATCTTCGCGAACAATCCCGGCCTCATTTGAATATGGTTCTTCAGGAAACTGAAGAGACCGTTCACTTTTGTCTTTTCGATCAGGGCGAAGTCCTCTACATCGAAAAAATGGAGCCGCAGCGCAGCGTGCGCATGTCCTCCAGCATTGGTCGTCGCGCGCCGGCATACTGCACCGCGGTCGGCAAAGCAATTCTCGCGGAACTCCCCGTAGCTGAAGTGGACGTGATTATCAACCGTTCCGGATTGAAAACAATTACAAAAAATACGCTCACCACTCCCGAAGCGCTGCTGGCCGAATTGAAAGTTATTCGCGAACGCGGTTTCGCAGTTGATGACGAGGAAAATGAAGTCGGTGTGCGTTGCGTCGGTGCGGCCGTGCGCGATTATCTCGGCAGGCCCGTTGCAGCGCTCAGCGTTTCTGGCCCCGCGTTTCGCGTCAGCAAAGCCAGAGTTTTAATTATTGCCAAACCGGTGATGAGGGCTGCCGCGGCGCTTTCCGCCGAACTGGGTTTCAAACCACAAGTAAGCGTGATGGGCGGCGCGTTTGGCCGCTAAGCAAATGTTTACGACCGGCCACCGTGGCTCGAGTCTTGATTTAGTACCAGGCACCTAGCGCGGGCAAAGACGCCGAATGTTTGATCCAGAAAAGAATTCCGCGAATTCCGCGCCGGACGCATTAAGCCCGACGGCGAATACATCCGCAACTGGTGCCGCGCTTCAAGCCATCGGCCGCTACCGCTGGGTAATCTGCGGACTTCTTCTTTTTGCCACCACTAAAAGTTACATGGACCGCCAGGTCCTTAGCGTTTTGAAGGAAACTCTTTCGCACGATTTCCATTGGACCGAAATCGATTACAGCAATATCGTTTTAACTTTTCAAACATTTTACGCCGTGGGTATGGTGCTCGTCGGGCGTCTGGTCGATAAGCTCGGCACTCGGAAAGCGTTCGCGCTGACGATGACGTGTTGGAGCATCGCTTCAATGTCCAATGGCTTCGGCAAATCCTATGGACATTTCATTTTCGCCGCTGCGGCTCTGGGACTCGGTCAAGCCGGAATGTTTCCCGCCAGTATTAAAGCCGTGGCCGAATGGTTTCCGCGAAAAGAACGCGCGCTGGCAACTGGAATTTTTAATGCGGGCACAAATATCGGCGCGATCCTCGGGCCGCTTATCGTGCCCTTCATTACTAAATGGTGGGGATGGCAGTGGGCGTTTATTGTTGTTGGCTCGCTCGGATTTATTTGGGTTGCGCTCTGGTTGATTTTCTATCAAAAGCCGGAAGAACATCCGCGCGTTTCGCCGGGAGAACTTGCTCACATTAAGAGTGATCCAATTGAAGGAAGCGAAAAGATTCCATGGGGCAATTTGATCAAGTACCGCCAGACATGGGCTTTCGTTGCGGGTAAATTTTTAACCGATCCAGTCTGGTGGCTCTATTTGTTTTGGGCGCCCAGTTTTCTGCAGCGAAATTATGGATTGACTCTCGCGCAGGTTGCTGCACCAATCATGGTGATTTATATAATCGCCGATGTCGGTAGCGTTGCCGGAGGATGGTTTTCGTCCGCGCTGATTTCACGCGGCGCAACCGTGAATCGCGGCCGCAAAACAGCGATGTTGGTCTGTGCCATTGCTGTGATGCCGATTATTTTTGCCAATCAAATGCGCAACATGTGGGCGGCAGTTTTATTATTCGGCTTGGCCGCCGCGGCTCATCAAGGTTTTTCCGCGAACCTTTACACCATTACGTCGGACATGTTTCCCAACCGCGCCGTCGGTTCTGTCACGGGCATCGGTGGAATGGTCGGCTCGATTGGCGGAATGATCATGGCGCGCGGTGTCGGCGTTGTTCTTCAGCGAACGGGCAGTTATCGAATTCCATTGTTCATGGCAGGATTTGCATATTTGCTGGCACTTTTGTGTATTCAATTACTGGCTCCAAGATTGGAACCGGCAGCGCTCGCAACGGTTCGTTCGTAATCCTGAGCGAACTTGGAGCGCGCAGTAGGAAATGATTTTTTAATCGACGCGAGGTGAGTGAATGGCTCTGAAAATCAGAGCGAAACAGGAATGTCGCTGGGACATCGTCACGCTTGGCGAAGTGATGTTGCGGTTCGATCCCGGCGAGCGCCGCGTTTTCACCGCGCGTAGCTTTGATGTTTACGAAGGCGGCGGAGAATATAATGTTGCGCGCGGATTGAAGCGTTGTTTCGGCATGGACGCCGCGGTCGTCACCGCATTTGCTGACAATCCTGTCGGTCGATTAATTCAGGATTTAATTTATCAAGGTGGAGTCGATCAGTCGCTGATTCGCTGGGTTCCTTACGACGGAGTCGGCCGCACCGTTCGTAACGGTTTGAATTTCACCGAGCGCGGCTTCGGAGTTCGCGCTGCCGTCGGATGTTCGGACCGCGGACACACTGCCGTTTCGCAATTGAAGCCCGGCCAAATTAATTGGGACAGTATTTTTGGAAAAGGAAATCCAAATTCCGGCGCGCGTTGGTTTCATACCGGCGGAATTTTCTGCGCGCTTTCCGAAACAACTCCCGATGTTGCCATCGAAGCGCTGCAATCAGCGCGACGCAATGGTGTCATCACTTCCTACGATTTGAACTATCGCGATTCGCTTTGGGCTTCCTTCGGCGGAAAAAAGCAGGCGCAGATTGTAAATCGCCGCATCGCTCCGTTCGTTGACGTGGTTCTCGGCAACGAAGAAGATTTTTCCGCTGCGCTCGGTTATGAAATTCCCGGCATGGACGAAAGCCTCTCGAATTTTGAGGTCGATGGTTTTAAAATGATGATCCAAACCGTCGTGAAAGACTTTCCATTCAGCGTGATAGCTACTACTTTGCGCAAAGCAAAAACCGCGACGATTAACGATTGGGGCGCCATCTGTTATTGTGATGGGCGATTTTACGAAGGGCGCCATCGTGAAAATTTAGAAATCCTCGATCGCGTTGGCGGCGGCGATTCTTTTGCCGCGGGATTAATTTATGGTTTCCTGGAAGGGAAGGATCCGCAGTGGTCGGTGGAGTGTGGGGCGGCGCACGGGGCGCTGGCAATGACAACCCCTGGCGACACGACCATGGCGACCGCAAAAGAAGTTTTCCAGTTGATGAAGGGAAGTGGCGCGCGTATCGCACGATAGAATGAATTGTTATGATAGAGGAATGGGGCAAGTGAGGATGGTTCTAAGGAATGAACGCGGAAGGTGTGAAGAATCGAATTATAGAAATCGGTGTTGTGCCTGTGGTGCGCGCTTCCTCCGCGAAGGAAGCGATGAACGCTGTGGATGCAATATGTAGCGGCGGAATTCCAATTGCGGAAATAACCATGACCGTTCCCGGAGCGGTGGAAATTATTCGGGAGCTGGTTAAATCTCGCGGCTCCAGCGTCCTCGTCGGAGCTGGAACTGTTCTTGATGCAGAAACCGCCGCGCTCTGTCTGGATGCGGGCGCGCAATTCATCGTCAGTCCCGGCCTCGATATTAAAACCGTCGAGCTTGTCGCAAAACGCGGCAGCGTAATTATGGCTGGCGCGTTGACTCCCACCGAAGTAATTACCGCCTGGCGCGCCGGCGCGGATTTCGTAAAAGTTTTCCCGTGCGGACAAGTCGGCGGACCAAAATATATTAATGCGCTTCGCGGGCCGCTGCCGCAAATTCCGTTGGTTCCCACTGGCGGCGTGAATCTGAATACCGCGGTGGATTTTATTCTCGCGGGCTGCGCGGCGCTCGGAGTTGGCGGCGAACTGGTGCAAGCGTCAGCGCTGAAAGAAGGCCGCCCGGAAATTATCACCGAAGCTGCACGAAAATTTGTTGATCTCGTGAAGCTCGGCCGGGAAAAACTTGCGCGCGCAAACGGACAACCCGTAAGCCACGCTGTGCGCGAGTAGAAATGTATTCTTGCGTACGCACTCGCGCCGCCGAGAATGCCGGCTCGGAATCGGCGGCGAAAATCAGCGCATCAAATCTATTGATTGACGCCGCTGGCCAGGAATCCGCCGTCCACTGCGAGTACATGTCCGTTCACGAAGCTCGCGGAATCCGACGCGAGAAAAACCGCTGCGCCGACAAGCTCATCGGTTTGGCCGAATCGCGCCATCGGAGTGCGCAGCAGAAATTCTTTTCCGCGCGCGGTGCCGTCCAGCAGCGCCGAATTCAGATCCGTGCGGAAAACTCCGGGAGCAATCGCGTTCACGCAAACTCCATGTTTGGCCCACTCAACTGCGAGAGATTTGGTGAGCGATGCGACCGCAGCTTTGCTGGCGGAATACGCGGCCACCTCAAACAGGCTGACGAACGACGAGAGCGAAGCGATATTCACGATGCGCCCGTATTTTTGCGCGATCATTTGCCGGCCAAAAACCTGGCAAGCGCGCAAAGTGCCGGTCAAATTTGTTTCGAGAATCGCATTCCATTCGGCATCGGAAACGTCGAGCGTTGGCGTGCGTTTGGTTCTTCCCGCGCAGTTCACAAGTATTTGTACTGCGCCAAATTTTCCGCGCGCGGCAGCCAGAAGTTTTTCCAGGCTTGCGGCGTCGGTCACATCGGTTGGACACACCAGCGATTGGCGGCCAAGCTTTTCAATTTCAGTGGCGGCGGATTGCACCAGATCGGCGCGGCGTCCGGTGGGAATCACGTTCGCTCCTGCGATGGCCAGGCCTTTCGAGAGCGCGAGTCCGATGCCGCTGGTTCCACCGGTAACGACCGCGGTTTTATTTTTCAAATCCAGAAGCGGATGTCCCATTTGCGTCCTCTTACGAATTTTGTGTCGACTTAAAAAACAATGTCGAGCGAGTTGACGATAACATAGGATTAGGAAACAAACATGCAAACCAAAGTTGTGAAACTCGACCCGCGCGACAATCTAATCATCGCGCTTACGGATTTGCATGCCGGCGAAGAAGTTTCCGTCTCCGGCGAAACTTACGCACTCGTCACCGACGTTCCCGCGAAACATAAATTCGCCGCGAAGGATTTCTCCGTTGGCGATCACGTTTTCATGTACGGCGTCGTGGTCGGCAAGGCAGTTGTGCCGATTAAGCGCGGTGAAATTATCAGCACGCGAAATATGCGGCACGACGCAGCAACTTTCGACGCGCATCGCGAGCCTCACAAATGGAATCCTCCTGACGTTTCCAAATGGAAGGATCGCACGTTCAACGGTTACCATCGCGCCGATGGACAAGTCGGCACGCGCAATTTCTGGATCGTGCTGCCGCTCGTTTTCTGCGAGAACCGCAATCTTGCCGTTCTGAAGCAAGCTTTTGAAGAGGAGCTTGGTTTCGCCGCTCCGCAAATTTTTCGCCGGCAAGTTGCAGAGCTCGCCAAGCTTTATCATGACGGCAAGAAAGACTCCATCAAAAACTACACTTTTCAAAAATCAGCTTTACAATCCGCCGCGCCAAAATTATTTCCAAATGTTGACGGCATCAAATTTCTGATGCACGAAGGCGGCTGCGGCGGCACACGCGAAGACGCCAACAATCTCTGCGGGCTTCTGGCCGGATACATCAATCATCCAAACGTCGCCGGAGCAACTGTGCTCAGTTTAGGCTGCCAGAATGCGCAAATTTCAATTCTTCAAGAACAAATCCGTTTGCGCGCGCCGAATAATAAAAAGCCCGTGCTGATTTTCGAGCAGCAACAAAGCGCGTCCGAAGCGGCGATGATTGCTGATGCGATTCGCGAAACTTTTCTCGGGCTTATCGAGGCTGATTCCGCCGTGCGCGCGCCCGCTCCGCTTTCCAAATTAACTGTTGGCCTGAAGTGCGGCGGCTCCGACGGATTTTCCGGCATCTCCGCGAATCCTGCGATCGGACATGTTGCCGATATCCTCGCCGCGCTTGGCGGACGCGGAATTCTTTCCGAATTTCCCGAACTATGCGGCGTGGAACAGGAACT
>DASYNR010000114.1:0-16152 GCA_036008485.1 Candidatus Acidiferrales bacterium
GCGATAATCGGCCGCCAGATCAACTGGTCCATGAGCACGATCACTCCAACCATGGTCACAACTCCCCAAATGCTCGCGCGTGTGTTGTTCGCGCTTGCGGCAGTTTGGAGATAAGAGCCAAGACCGGGAAGGCGCAAATCCCGATCTCCCAGAATAAACATTTCGCACACCATCAGAAAAAACCATCCACCGGCTACTGACATCATCGAATTCCAAACGAGTCCGATCACCGAAAAAGGCAGTTCCATTTGTACGAATCGTTGCCACCAGCTCCAACGATAAATTTCGGCAACTTCGCGCATCTCGCGTGGAATGGCTTTCAGTGAGGAATAAAAACTAAACGTCATGTTCCAAACCATTCCAGTAAAAATCAGAAGTATTGAGCCGAGTTCGATGCCGAAATTTCGCGTGGGAAAAAGCGCGACCATTGCAAGCATTACGCCCGGAAGAAAACTGAGGACGGGAATGGATTGCAGCGTGTCGAGAAGCGGAATCAAGAATCGCTCTGCCTTCGCGTTGTATGCGGCGGCGTAACCGTAAACGACCGTGAAAATCAGGCTGATCGCGTAAGCAATAGCGATACGCAACAAGGAAAACATCGCGTACTTCGGCAGCGCACTGGGCGCGAGTTGAATTTCCGTGCGTACGCTGACTGGGGCGATCCAATAGTGAGTGATTGTAAGGAGTGCGTAAAACAACGCGAACGCGGCGAGAAGAATTGGCAGATCCCTGATCAATGAGGGGAGAGCAATCGGAAATCTTGCTCGCGCAAGTACAGAGGATGGCTGTTGTTCCGTCGGATTCATTCAGGATGCGTTCTCATTTGGATTCGGCGGCAGCGGCGGGCTCATAGAGCTTGAGCCGGTCATTTTCCGAATCGTATTCAAAAATTTCCGCATATCGACCCCAATTCAAGGCCGTGTCAATCTGTTGTTTTGTTTCTGCTTCTGAAAAATACTCATCCAGAATGTCGTGAAAGAAATCCAGCGGCATGGAATGATCCGCCTTGCTCATTAAAGTTGTTCTCATCTGTTGAAGCAGATCGGCACGAGCGAGGACAGCATCGCGAAATAATATTTTGCGCGTCGGAATATCCGCTTCGGCGAATCGTTTTCCTTGCGGCGTCATGACGACGTCTCCTTCTTTCGCGGTTACAAATCCCAACAGCACGGACGCATCAATGATCGGGAGCAGGTCATCCACTTCCAACAGAAGTTCCTCAGAGATATGGTACATATCCTCTTCGCCGTTGCGGTCGATCAGCAATTCCAGCAAGCCCGCAACACCGCCGGGCCGCGCGTGAGGAAGTTTTGGCGGACGCGGTTTCGCCGCGCCACTTTTCGCTACGGGCGGCGCGAGATCCAATTGCGGCTGCGTCATCACTTTATAGATGTAATCCACATACATCACAAAGGCCGGCGATTTGCGATCCCTCGGCTGGCTAAGAGGAATGCGGAAGTCCGCGCGGATTTTTGCGGGGTTACTTCCGAGAACAATGATGCGGTCGGCCAGCAGCACCGCTTCTTCAATGTTGTGAGTGACGATAAAAATCGCGCGCGTGGGAATTTTTCTGGCGAGCCAGAGTTCCATCAGCTCGCCGCGCAGATTTTCCGCGGTGAGCACGTCCAACGCGGAGAACGGTTCATCCATGAAAAGAATTTCCGGCTCAACAGCCAGCGCGCGTGCGAACCCAACGCGTTGCTTCATGCCACCGGATAATTCCTTGGGATATGCCGTCTCAAAGTTTTTCAATCCGACAGAATCCAGCGCATGCAATGCTCGGGCGCGCCGCTCGTCTTTGGTCATGCCTTGCGCAAGCAGAGGCGTTTCCACGTTTTCCAGAACCGTGAGCCACGGAAATAAGGCGAAGCTCTGAAACACGATGGCCACATTTGGCCGGCATTTCATCATCGGCGTTTCGTGCCA
The DNA here is from genome assembly GCA_036008485.1 of Candidatus Acidiferrales bacterium. GTDB lineage: Bacteria > Acidobacteriota > Terriglobia > Acidiferrales > UBA7541 > DASTCZ01. The sequence continues at coordinate 1,927 of DASYNR010000114.1, forward strand.
CAAAACTTCTCCATTCGTCGGCGCCACAAGTCCGGAAAGCATTCTCAACATCGTTGATTTGCCGGAGCCGGAAGGACCTAGCAGAGCGACGATCGAGTCAGCTTCAATCGAGAGATCCACCGGCGCGATCACCTGAATTTGGTGGCCCTCCGGCTGTTGATAACTTTTTTCGATTTGCCGCGCTTCAATGATGAGCTTGGGTGCGGCAGGCCGGCGCGTCGCGGCGTCAGATTCCCCTAGGTCAAGCGCAGAGGCGGCTCCCGATTCCGCATCGGCGTCCCCCATTTCGGTCATCAATTGCTGCCAGGCTTCCTCCGGAAGTGCGTCGAGAAAAAAATCGCGATCGGAAGGATCCATCGCATTGATAATTTGGCGCATTTCCTGCAGTGGGCGCGAATGCAGCAGCACGTAAGCGTGGAAATACGGCAAGTATCCGATTAACGAGGCCGCGAAAGGCACTGGCATAGCGCCAAATAAATTCCGCTCCTCTTCAAAAGGGAGTGGCGCCATGAATTCTGCGACAGATTTAGTGTTCATTTCGCGCAGCAGGTTGACAGCCGCGTCCCAGCGGCCCTGGCTGGAGAGTTCACGGATTTTCTCAATGGGCGGCGGAGTCATAAGGCGATATAGGCTACTACGAAATTGGTTGGAAGTTGAAAAGCCCACCGTAGTTCGGAACGATTGGAATTTGTCGCGGTGGAAAGGCGTATTATCCTGAGTGCCCGTCATGGAACGATACACGCACCGATAAAGGCCTTGTCCAGCGTCCATGCTTAATGGTAAAATTTATGTTACCTTATGGTTCGTCGATTGTTATCCGCGAATATCAGGATCGCCGAGACCACAGTCCCTTTCGTGACTGGTTCGATGGACTGAATTCGGAAGCCGCGCGAAAAGTCACCACAGCGATCTATCGTGTCGGGCTAGGAAACTTCTCAAGCGTGAAGGGTGTGGGCGGCGGCGTTCATGAATGCAGGATCAATTTTGGGCCAGGTTACCGCGTATATTTTGGAAAAGACGGCGAACGTTTCGTGATTCTTCTGGGTGGCGGAACGAAGCAACGTCAGCAGAATGACATTCATCTCGCGCTCGATCGATGGGAAGACTACAAAGAGAGAAGGAAGTTGCGGAAAGACAGAGGATAAAAATGGCATTGACGCGAGAATTCCGGCAAACAGTTCGAGCACGCGCGGAACGCGACCCTGTATTTCGCAAAGGGCTGTTGAGCGACGCCGTCGAGAGCCTTCTTGCCGGCGAAGTTTCTCTCGGCAAAGAATTGTTGCGCGATTTTATAAATGCGACCGTGGGATTTCCAAAACTCGCCGAACAGACCGGACTCCACGTCAAGACACTTCATCAGATGTTTGGCCCTAAAGGAAATCCGACCGCGAGTAATCTGTTTGAAATTGTGGCCTATTTGCAGCGCGTGGAAGGTGTGCGATTGGAGATAATGTCCACACGAGCCAAGCGTGCGAAGCAGCGGAGGTCGCCACGTATGTCGAGGCATCTCGCTTCGGCAGCCGCCGGATGCTAGCGCACAGACAATTAGCCGGGGAGGCGTCTTATCTTGAAAATCGCATTTAGACTTCTACTTTTAGCATTCTTGTCGCTGACTACATCTTCGCTCGGTTTTTCTCGGGTTGCAGAGAATCACACGAATGAGAAAAGCCTTTACTCCGTGGCGCTATTCGCGAGCCTTGAGAAAATGCAAACAGACTCGGGCCGTTATCACGACTATCGGCATGCCGTCGTCGAAGAGGACCGCGCAATCACCGACGATCTGCCCACAATACTGGGCGACTTCAGCGTTGAATATCTCGACGACAACGCACTTCGGGCACGTCGCCAGGATCGTGTGAAAGACTTCCAGGCTCTCAAGATCTCCCCGATAAAAAACATTGATGATGGACTCAGGATTAACATTTCCGTGTACGAAATCGGCGTCAAGAAACGGATGCTAATGTTTGGGCTTTCAGAATGGAGCAACGTTACGTTTCGCTACGATTGCGAAAAAAAGGAATTTGTAGTCGCAGATGTGAAACTCGGAGGAATCTAAATTCCGCTTGCGACGTTTCTCCCACCACGAGAAGTGGGCTAAAGTATATTAGCCTCAATTTGACGGGATTTCATCGGGCATTGGAATCATCGCGAAAAGGAATTTTATGGAAGAAGTGAAAACTGCGCCGGCGTTGCCGTCGGTGGTGATTGCCGGACGGCCGAATGTGGGGAAGTCCACGTTGTTTAATCGGCTGACGGGGACGCGGCGATCGATTGTGACTGACGAGCCGGGAATTACGCGCGACCGAATTTACGGAATGGCGCACTGGATGGGCCGGCGATTTGAAGTTGTGGATACCGGCGGAATTGTGCCCGACGACAAGGCGCTGATTCCGCGCGAGATTTTGCGTCAGGCGAAAGTTGCGATTGAAACTGCGTCGATGATCGTGCTGATTGTGGATGCGCGCGCCGGATTGATGCCGCTGGATGAAGAGCTTGCGCGATTGTTGCGACGCACAGGCAAGCCGGTGATTGTGGCCGCGAACAAAGTGGACTCGCAACAGCAGGAATCTTTGACGGGGCCGCTGCATTCGCTGGGGCTACCGGTGTTTCCAGTTTCCGCGGAACACGGATACGGATTGGATGAATTGCTGGAGTACATTTCCGAGAAGGCATCCGTTCCGGATGCGGAAGTAGGCGTGGAAACGGAAAATACGGACGAAGGAAATGAAGCGCGTCGCGCGATTGAAGCGAAGCGTCCGCCGCAGGTGGCGATAATCGGAAGGCCAAATGTTGGAAAGTCCGCGCTGCTGAATCAACTGGCGGGGCAGCAGCGTTCGATTGTTTCTCCGGTGGCGGGAACGACGCGCGATTCGGTGGACTCGCTGGTCGAGCATGACGGTAAACTTTACAAATTTGTGGACACGGCGGGAATTCGCCGCAAGGGGAAAACGAACGAGCTTTCGGAAAAATTGAGCGTTGTGATGGCGCGGAAAAGTTTGGAGCGCACCGATGTTGCGTTGCTGATTATTGACGCATCGCAAGGAGTGGCGTCAGGCGACGCGACGATCGCGGATTACGCGGGGCAGTCGGGATGCTCTGTGATCATCGTGATGAACAAATTTGATTTGGCGCTGGAAGCTGCGCGCAAAGCGCTGGATGACGAGCACCGGAAGGGAAGTCCGGATCGAGTGGAGCGGAAAGAAGTTGCGCGAAAAGAAAAGAGCAAACCGTTTCGGACGGCAAGCGGCAGACGCGATGAGCAGCAATCACGCAGCCGAAGTTTGCGGATGCTGACGGATCCGAAGTCATTGATGGAGGAGTATGAAACTTTGGTGCGCGGGAAATTAAAATTTCTTTCGTACGCGCCGATCGTTTTTGTTTCCGCGTTGACGGGCGACAATGTGGACAAACTTTATCCGCTGATCGATCACGTATCGCAGGCGCGCCGCAGGCGCATTTCGACAGGCGCAATTAATCGCTGGTTGAAGAGTGTGGATTTGGAGCGCGGAACTTCTCCGGCCGCGCGCAAAGTGAAAATTTATTATATGACGCAGGCCTCGGCGGCGCCGCCGACGTTTGTGCTGTTTACGAATCAGCCCGCGCGGCTGCATTTTAGTTACGAGCGTTTTCTGGAGAATCAGTTGCGCGAGCATTTTGATTTTACGGGCGCGCCGGTGAGATTTCTGCAGCGCGTGAAGGAGCGCGGACATCGCGAGCGGCTGCATACGTCGGTGAAAGCTCGGCGGCGGAAGAAATAAATTTCGATATGTGGACGAGGAGACTAGTTTTCTGGACTTTGTTTTGCGTGGCGCAGGGAGTGGGATTGTATTTGGTGCTGAGCGGACGACTGCACTCCGGTTCGGTGCGGGAAATTATCGGGTTGGTTTTGCTGCTGCCGGGAATTTTGTTAGCGATTGGAATGCTTGCGGCGTTTAATATTTTGAAGAGCAGTTCTTATGCTCTGCTTGCGCCGGGGATTTTGCTGGCGATAGGTGCGAACGCGGCAACGTGGTTTGGAATTTGGTACGGATTGGAAAGTCGGCGGAAGAAAATTCTGCGTGGATCTTGCCGCTAACTGCGATTGACAGAGATTGAAAACAGATTAGGATAGGATTTTACGGCCCAGCCTATCGAGGCAGACATGTCTGAATCCGAAAACGGACACAATTCCGAATTTTTGCCGCAGAAAGATTTTTTCCGCATCGGCGAAGTGAGCCGTCTGACGGCCACGAAAGCATTTGTGTTGCGTTACTGGGAAACTGAATTCCCGATGCTGGAGCCGGTGAAAAGTCCGAAGGGTCATCGGCTGTATCGCCGAGAAGATGTGCAGACGGTGCTGGAGATTCGGCGTCTGTTATATGACGAAGGATTTACGATTGCGGGCGCGCGCCGGCATTTGAAGGAACACGAAGGCCATGGCGGCGGAACGAACGGCAACGGCGCCGCCGAGGCCGGTGTTCAAGGCGAAACCGTTGGAGAATTCGCTAGCCTGAGCTTGCCGGCGCATGCGTCGGCGGGCGATCCACTGCCGACGATCAGCCGGAAAGTGTTGCTGGATTTACGCGACGCGTTGCGGGCGTTCTTGACGCTGCTCGAAACCGAGTGATACCCTGAAGTTCTGCGATTTACGGCGATTTTTTGTGCCGGAGTGTCGCAGGAATCGCAGCAAACGGTCGGGACGTAGCGCAGCCTGGTAGCGCGCACGCTTGGGGTGCGTGAGGTCGCTGGTTCAAATCCAGTCGTCCCGACCACTTCTATCGCGCATGCGCGCGCCGCGGCAGTTGAGTTGCCTGAACACGAACCCAAACGTAAAAAGGAAATTTTCACAAGTGAAAACGCCGCACATTCTTATCTCAAATGACGACGGAATTCACGCCGAAGGATTGCGCGCGCTGGTGAATGCACTGCGTCTGACGATGATGGTGAGCGTGGTGGCCCCGAGCAGCGAGCGAAGCGCTTCGGCGCAGGCGCTGACTTTGCGGCAACCGATATTTTGCGAAAAAATTGCCGAGCGGGAATGGTCGGTGGATGGAACGCCGGCGGACGCGATGATTGTGGCGCTGAATAAATTATTGCCGGAGAAACCGGACCTGGTGATTTCCGGAATTAATCGCGGCGGGAATATGGGTGAAAATATTTTTTATTCGGGAACGGTTGGCGCGGCGGCGGAGGCTGCGATTAACCGGATTCCCGCGATTGCGATTTCGGTTGTGCATCGTGGCAAGGATTTTCGGTTCGATCACGCAGCGGAGTTTGCGCGCGATCTGGCGGAAGTAGTTCTGCGCGATGGCATGACAGATGGAGTTTTCCTGAATGTGAATGTGCCGAACGAATGGAACGGCGGCGGCGTGCGGTTTACGCGCCAATCGGAAAAAGTCACGCGCAACGTGCTGCAGGAATGCACCGATCCGCGCGGGCGAACTTATTTCTGGCTGCACGAGCAGCAGATTACGGATGGAATCGGCGAGGATACGGACTACGCGGCCGTTTTTGCGAAGGAAATTTCGATTACGCCGCTGCATTTGGAACGGACCCATGGTGCGTCGATGAATCATTTGTCGCATTGGACGAAGGAATTGGCGAATAAGAAGCGCTAAAGCTGAGCTCGCGAATTATTGGTTTGGAAAATAAAAACGGGATGCGCTGCGAAGCGCATCCCGTTTTTATTTGTGAGAATTGGTTTTAGTTTCCGCCGCGGCGTCCGCCTCGTCCTCCGCGCCCGGAGCCAGCCGCTACACATTCTCCGAGCGGCTTGCGTGGGAATTGTCCATCGCGATTTGCCGCTTGATAGACAAATGTGGAAACGATGGTGGCCATTTGCCGCAGATCGCCCGCCTGCACACGATCGAACAAATCCATATTGCTGTGATGGGTGCGCGTATCGTATTCGAGCGGATCCTGAATGAACTGGAATCCGGGCAATCCAACGGCATCGTAGGATTGATGATCGGTGCCGCCGGTGTTGGCGATAGTGATGGTGTTCATGCCCATCGATTCAAACGGCTTCATCCATTCACGGAAAATAGGTTCAGCAGCTTCGTTGCCCTGAAGATAGACTCCACGCAATTTTCCGCTGCCGTTATCGATATTGAAGTAGACGTCAAACTTGCCCTGCTCGGGCTGCTTCAAATTCCATTGTCCGGCATTGGTATCGCAACCGCCGAAGTGATCAGCGACGTAAGCGCGAGAACCGAGCAAGCCTTCTTCTTCACCGGTCCAAAGCCCGACGCGAACTGTGCGCTTCATTTTCAGGCCGGACTCTTTCAGCACGCGCATGACTTCGAGCATTACGGCGGAGCCGACGCCGTTATCCGTGGCGCCCGTTCCGGCGTGCCATGAATCGAAGTGTCCGCCGATCATGACGATCTGATCTTTTAGAACTGGATCGGTGCCGGGAATTTCGCCAACGATGTCGAAGGATTTGCCGTCGTTATCGAAAAATTTATTTTGGATATTCAATTCGACGGTTACGGGAACATGTTTTTCCAGCGTGCGATAGATGCGATTGTAATGTTCAGCGGCGAGGACGACTTGATTCAAAGTTGGCGGGGCGCCTTGCGATGCGTAAACCGCCGGGCCGCGACCGCCTCGTCCGCCGCCGCGTCCCGCATCACCGGGAGGTGGAACGGGCAGGACTCCAGCGGCCTGCTGCACAAAAACGGTGCCGCCATCGCCACGGCTTTCCTGAAAAACAGCGGCAACACCTTCGGCGAGAAAAAGATTATTTAGTTTCGCGCGGATTCTTGCAGCCAGCGCGGTAGCAGCTGCCTGAACCGCGGGCGGAAGATTATTTGCGGGAGCGCCGCCACGGCGTCCACCGCCGGACAGATCCTGCATGCCGATTTCGTCGAGTTCGGCTTGCGTATAACGGTGAGCGAGAGGCTCGGTGCTCATCGCGATGTCGCGCGGGGGATCGACCATAACAATTTTGCCTTTGAGCGTGCCCTTCAGGCCGGCGATCAACGCGTCGGCTTGCTCTTCAGTGGAAGGAAATGCGGGAGGAGCATCAGGATTATTCTGGCTCGTCACACCTATTAGAACGACAGCGCCAGTGACGGGGCCTTGAGTGCCCTGCGTCCACGCGAGTGGATATGCGATGAGCGGATAAGTGACCGGCGAAGTTACGTTGGCGTAGAATCGCTCGTTGACCCAACCTCGGCCGAAATCCCAAAATTCGTAATGCGGATTTGAGATGCCCCAATCTTTCATTTTGCCGAGAACCCAATCGCCGGCGAGCTTGACGTTGGGCGATCCGGTAAGGCGGCCGCCGTAAACATCGGAAATGTAACTGAGAGTGTCCATCACTTGAGAATCGTTGATGGCTTCGCGCTTAATTTTGTAAACAGCGTCGAGATCGACGGAATCTTTTTGCATTTGCGCGGCCAGCGGCATGACGACGAGAGCAGCGAGAGCGATTGCCCCCAAACGAAATGAATTCTTCAATCGAAAAAAGTGACGCACCTTTCACCTCCGCAATTTTTACAAAGTTTAGAACGAGGATGTCTCGCTCTGACCCGTTGAGATATTTTTGTTTACGGGCGGATACTTTAGCAAAGTGACGAGCCTGCCGGCGGCGCGGTTTCCACAGAATGCAATGAAAACGTGGCGCAGCGGGGCGGCGTCCATTAGACTGCCAACGCGGAATTTGCGCAAGGGAATTGGCGATGGGAGCGATTTGCTACGCGTCGCGATAGTATTTGAGCTTGGAATTTGCGGATGAGAATTTGATTGGAGGCGGACGGGTCGCAGACCCGCCCCTACGTGTCGAATAAAACATACGATGTTGCGGTGATTGGAGCGGGCGTTTTTGGCGCGTGGACGGCGTTGTGTCTGCGTCGTGCGGGAAAGCGCGTGGCGTTGGTGGATGCTTATGGGCCGGGGAATGCGCGCGCAAGTTCGGGCGGGGAATCACGTTTAATTCGTATGGCGTATGGCGCGGATGAACTTTACACGCGATGGTCCATGCGTTCGCTTACGGCGTGGAAAGAATTTTTCGCGCGGACGGGCAAATCTTTATTTCATCAGACGGGAATTTTGTGGATTGCGAATGCGAATGATCCGCAGGCAGAGGCTTCCCGCGAAACGCTGAAGCGAGTTGGCGTGCGGCACGAAATTCTGAATCGTGATGAGCTGGAGGCGCGATTTCCGCAGATTGGATTTGGCGAAGCGAGTTGGGGAATTTTTGAGCCGGAGAGCGGAGTTTTATTGGCGCGACGCGCGGTGGCGGCAGTAGTTGAAGCGGCGATCGCAGAGGGTGTGGATTATTTTCAGGAATTTGTTTCTGCGCCGACAGGCACCGGAAAAATTGCCAGCGTGCGGACTTCTGGCGGCCGGGAAATCCATGCGTCGGAATTTATTTTTGCTTGCGGGCCGTGGCTTGGGAAGGTTTTTCCGGATTTGCTGCGGGAGCGGATTTTCGTCACGCGGCAGGAAGTTTATTTTTTCGGAGCGCCGCCCGGCGATAAACGTTTCGGGCCACCGGCCATGCCGGGATGGCTATTTCAGGCGGATTTAACATACGGCGTGCCGGATCTGGAGAGCCGTGGATTTAAGATTGCACTGGATTCGCATGGGCCGTCGTTCGATCCGGATTCTGGTTCGCGCGTGCCGACGGCAGAAGGAATTTCGGCGATGCTAAAGTATCTCGCCGAACGATTTCCCGCGCTGGCAGCGGCGCCCTTAGTAGAGGCGCGAGTTTGCCAGTACGAAAATACTTCCAACGGAGATTTTTTGGTGAATCGGCATCCACGGCATGAAAATGTTTGGCTGGTGGGTGGAGGATCCGGACACGGATTTAAACATGGGCCAGCAATGGGTGAATATGTGTCGGGAAGGTTGACGGGGACAGTGGCGGCGGAAACAAGATTTTCTTTGACGAGCAAGGAGACGGAGCAACGAAGAAAAGTTTACTGACGATTTTTTCTGTTGCGCACACAGAGTACCTGCTACAAGCGAATCACGGCCTTTCCGCTTAGCCCACCGTTGCGAAGTTTTTCGAGAATCTGCGCTGTGCCTTCCAAATTAACTGTGGAACGAATGCGCGCAGTGATCTTGCCGCTCGCCAGCATCTGTGCGACTTCGTTCAGTCCTTGCGGCGATGAAAATGGATTGTCGCTCCCCAAAATGTTCTTCGCAGCGATGTGACGCTCGGCGAACCAGGCTTCGTTTGTGGCGCCGATCGTCGAAACGATGCGGCCTCCGGACTTCAAAATTTCGGCGTCGCGCTTAATTGCGTCGGCATTGCTGACGAGATCGAGCACCGCATCAATTCCTTCGGGATGAGCCGCATGAATCGCGGCGATTGCGTCGCCAACTTTCGTGTCGTAAACCTCTTCGGCTCCGAGGCGGCGAGCTTCGTCAGCGTCACCGCGAACGGTTGCAATCACGTGCGCGCCGCGCGAACGCGCCATCTGCACGGCGTACCCGCCAACCGCACCGGCCGCGCCCATCACGACGACGCGCTGACCCGCGCTGACGCCGAGCAGTTCGAGCGATCCGAGCGCAGTAATCGCGGCGATCGGCAAAGCGGCGGCCTGCTCGTCGGTGACGCCTTCGGGAATCCGCGCAAGAGGCTCCGTTTTCTGGCCTGGTGCGACGGCGGTGTATTCCGCGTAAGCACCATGCTTGCGCGCCATTCCGAAGATTCGGTCACCGACGTGAAAATCATTATTACCCGCCGGAACTTTTTCGATGACGCCCGCGAAATCTGCGCCCATGACGAAAGGATATGGCGAGGAAGCAGTCAGGCGAGCGAGCAGTTTGTAGTCAATTGGATTTACGCCCGCATACTTCACGCGGATAAGGAAAGCGCCATCTGCGGAGGGAATTGGAAGGTCGAGAATTGCGGGAGCTTCACCGAAGCTCCGGACGGCGAAAGCGCGCATGTGACGCTCCTTTGACCGGCGCTAGCGTTTTCGTGCGAGGCTGGCGCGCAATCAAAATTATAGCCGAATCGCCGCGCAAGCGCAGGAGCGATGCGCACTCATTCATGAACGCGGCTTCGATTCGTTCGTGCAGTTCTCGCAAGAAAGATTTCTACATTGAATTTCCACGGCGCTGCTCATTGGTAGCGGCGTCTGAATAATTTGAATACGACGACGAATATTCCTGATGGCGCAAATCCACGCAGTTCAAGACAACGCCGACTACTCTTGCGGAGACGCTTCGCAAATTCGCAAACGCCTCCTTCACAAGTTTTTTCGGAGTGTCACCGCTTTTCACGACGAGCACGACTGCCTCAACGTAGGAAGCGAGCAGTCGGCTATCCGCCATGTGCAAGAGTGTGGGCGAATCCACGACGACCACATCGTATTGAGTGATTGCGTAGCGCAGAAGTTCCTGCATCCGCTGAGACGAGAGAAGCTCCGCGGGATTTGCCGGACGGCTTCCGCTGACGATCACATGCAGTCCTTGCACGCCCGAAGGTCGGATCACGCTATGCCAGTCACCGTGGCCCTGCAGATACTCAGAGAGCCCGGTGCTATTCGAGAGCGAAAAAATTCTGTGCACGCTGGGACGCCTCAGATCTCCGTCAATGGAAAGTACGCGCTTGCCAAGTTGAGCGAGAGCCACGGAAAGATTTGCGGAGATGGTGGTTTTTCCCTCGGACGGAACAGCGCTACTGACGAGAATCGTATGCGGGAACACTCCATTCTGCGCGAACAAAAGTGACGTCCGCAGATTACGAATGGATTCCGAAAGCTCGAAATAATTGTTGCCATCGCGATCCAGCCGGAACCAATTTTCTGGATCGATGTTTGTGGAATGATCGCCGGAATCCGCCAGCCGCGCGGTGTTTCTACTATTGAAACTCCACGCAGCGTCGGTCAGGCTGCGAATTGGCGCCGCGGGGACGACGGCCAATAGCGGGAGGTGCAAATGCATTTCCACATCGTCTTCTGTTTGGAAAGTGTCCTGAATGTGCTCTTGAAAAAATGCGAAGCCGATTCCCAGGCTGAGACCCGCCAGCGCGCCAAGAACCAAATTATAAGCAACGCGCGGACGAATGCTGGTTTCGGGAACTTGCGCGGATTCCACCACGCGGACGCTGGGCTCGTCGAGCTTCGAAGAAATTCCGGCTTCATTCAATTGGCGCAGCAAGCCTTCATAGAGTTGCTTATCCAGCTCGACGTCGCGTTTCAGAATGCCGTCCTGCAGAAGTTGCTGTGTGGCTCCGCCAACGAGTTTCTGCTGCCGATCGACAGAAGCGCGCACGAGATTTTCCTGACGCAGGGCGGCTTCAAACTCCAGCGCGCAAGTTTGAACCGCTTTGGCGCGCTCGACGACTTCGTTCGTGCGAAGATCCTGCAATTGCGCGGCCGCCTGTTTCACCTCTGGAAAATTAGGGCCAAATTTCATTCCGAGTTGCGAAAGTTTCTGTTCGAGCGCTACCTCGTTCGTTTGCAAGTCGTCGAGCATTGGATCGTGGAGAACCGACGTGTCGCCGGACTGAGCGCGCTTGTTCAACGAGTCCTTCTCAATGCGAACTTCCTGCGCGTGATTCAAATTCGCCTGGAGTTGCTCGAGGCGCTCACTTTCAATGCTCTGTTGGGCGCCGTCTTTCGATTCCACAAAAAGAAGTTCGTGCGCCAGTTCATATTGCTGTAGCGATCGCGTGGCCTGCTCCAGCTTGGTCCGCGTTTCATTCATTTGATTCAGCAGCCAGCTTGAGGCGTTCTGCGCGGATTCAGTCCGTTGCTGCCCCGCCTTTTCAATGTAAAGCGCCATCAATGTGTTCACGACCTCAGCGGAAGTTTCCGGCGAAGTGGATTCGTCGCTGACTTGTATCAAACGGCTCCCTTTTAGAATGTCGACGTTTAGCCCGTGGATGGTCGTGTCAATGGAAGCTGGACCTGAATCGCCGTGCGGCGCGTCAGTGATCTCGAGCGGCGCCAGCTTTCGCGTCAACTGTCCCACAAACGCGCGGCTGCGAAGAATTTCAGCCTGCGTTTGAAGATAATTATCCGATGCTGTCTGATTTTGAAAAAGTCCTGTGACGCCGGTGACGGCGTCCTTCGGCATGTCAACTTCCAGAGAACCCGTTGAGAGGTACACGGGTTTTTGTTTTACGGTAGCAAATAAAATAATCAGGAAAACGCCGATAGCCACAGGAATTGCGGCCCAGCGGCGGTTCCACACAATACGCGCGTAGGTGGAAATAGAAACCTGGCGCTCAAATTGTGAATCAAAGAACGGCCGCACGCCGTCACGAGCCGATAGAGCGGTTCTTACCGGGGATAGACACACCTCTCCCTGAAGGGATTTCATTTTTTGTGCCCTCTCGACAATTAAATTTTTAGGAGCGCAGGAGGCTAGAGCTGGCCGGACGGAATAGACACTTCCGCGGAGGGCTGGGCACCAGCCGCGGAAGCAGAAGGGTTTTAGCGGATAGGGACGCCAAGGCCAGGCATCGAAATCATTCCTGAAAAGTTGACCTCAGGAGGTGGATTACTAATATACATATACCGAATTAGTGTCAAGTCTTTTTTGATGATACAAGAGGTATTTATTTTATGGGTACTAGTACGCCAACCATCTCAAATAGCGGGACAAATTAGCTGTTTCGGCGCATCAGGACTAAATAGACGCCGCCTGCTACGAAGAATCCGACGAACCAGGCGTAATCGTACAACGGGCGCAGCGGATGAATCACAAGGCCGGTGAGCGCGACGATAATTCCCGCGGCGAGAGCGAAAACTGCTCGCCAATTTATTCCGCCGCCGTAAGAGTAAGCGCCCTCGGCGCGGTAGAGAGCGTCAATATCAAGCTGACACCGGCGCAAAATAAAATAATCCGCGATCATTATTCCTGCGATCGGTCCGAGCAATCCCGAATAACCAATAAGCCATCCGAAAATATACGCGCTGAAACTGCCGAGCAATTTCCACGGCATTAAAAGCACGCCAACAACTCCAGTGATGATGCCGCCGGTGCGAAATGAAATCAGGCGCGGATTCAAATTTGAAAAATCATTTGAGGGAGAGACAACATTTGCGGCGACGTTTGTATTCAGCGTTGCGATTAAAAGAGCGACGAGTGCGACGGACGCGACGACGGGTCGATTGAATCGGCCGAGGAGGATGACCGGATCCCAAATTGCTTCGCCGAAAATCACGACGGATGCGGACGTAACGGCTACGCCGATAAAGGAGTAGAGCGTCATCGCGGCGGGAAGTCCAAGTGCCTGGCCCAGCATTTGTGCGTGCTGCGAGCGGGCGTAGCGCGTGAAGTCCGGAATATTCAGCGCGACGGTGGCCCAGAATCCGACCATGCCGGTGAGCGATGGAATGAAGAAACGAAAAAATTCCGTGTTGGATTGGAATTTACTCGGCGCGCTGAGTACCGGGCCAAGTCCTCCGGCAAGTTTTGTAATCCACCAGAGCAGAAGCAATCCGACGGCTAACATGAATGGCGCCGCGATGCCTTCCAGATATTTTATGGTTTCGATGCCGCGCAGAATCACAAACATATTCAGCGCCCAAAACGCGAAGAAGCAGATCCAAAGTCCCGATGAAGAATAACGTGCGGCCGGCCACACGATTACCAACATCGCGTAGATGGCCTGGCCGCCAATCCAAGTCTGAATTCCAAACCACCCGCAAGCCACGAGCGCGCGAAGAACAGCGGGAATATTTGCGCCGCGAACACCGAATGAGGCGCGAACAAAAACTGGAAATGGAATTCCGTATTTTGTTCCGGCGTGCGCGTTCAGAAGCATCGGCACCAGAACAATTAAATTTCCCAGAAGAATCGTGCCAACGGCTTCCCACCAATTCATGCCGCCGGCGATTAGTCCCGAGGCGAGCATGTAGGTGGGGATACAAACGCTCATGGCAACCCAAAGCGAAGCGTAATTGTAAACGCCCCAGGTGCGGCGCCCGATGGGTACGGGAGCGAGATCTTCGTTGTAGAGGGTGCGGTCGCGGCTTTCGATCATAGCGAGTGCTGCATTTTTTGAAAAAACTACTGCCAGGCTCCGCCGCGTGCTTCGCGCTTCAGAAATTTTCCGCGCCCGGTACGGCCGAGAAATTTTCCGCCGTCCACAATTATTTCTCCGCGAGAAAGGACGGTGCGCGCGTTGCCGCGCACGTTGAATCCTTCAAACATTGAATAATCCACACGCATGTGATGAGTTTTCGCGCTAATGATATGCGCGGCGTTCGGATCCCAAATGACAATATCGGCGTCGCTGCCCGGCGCGATCGTTCCTTTGCGAGGGTAAAGTCC
>DASYNR010000115.1:0-1757 GCA_036008485.1 Candidatus Acidiferrales bacterium
GGATGTTCGTGGCGGGCGCGGCGATTGGATTGTATGAAGCCGGCTTGCAAAGCGGCGGAGCAATTGCTTTTGGAATTTGCGCGCTGGCTTTGACGATTTGCTCGATTGGACTGGATGGCGTGGACGGATATTTGGCGCGGCGACTACGCATGACGTCCGCGCTCGGCGCGCAGTTGGATATTTTGGGCGACCGAGTGATCGAGAATTTATTTTTTATCTATTTTGCGGCGAACGGGCAGATTTCTGTCTTGGTTCCGGTGGTGTTCTTCGTGCGCGGTGTGTTAACGGATTTTCTGCGCGGAATTGCCACAACGCGGGGATCCGTCGATGACCGCGCGAGTGCCGGAGAATTTCAGCGGAACTGGATGCTGGCGGAAAAGTGGAGCGCACGCATAGTTGCTTCGCGCGTGAGCCGTGGAGCTTATGCGGCGCTGAAATGCGTTTGCTTCTGTGCGCTGGGAATCGAATGGATTTCACGGCACGCGCAGATTTCGGCGGCTGTGAGATGGAGCGGCGCGTTTCACACTGCAGTCGGCGGAATTGTTTTTGTGACCATGGCATTTTGCGTTTTGCGGGCGCTGCCTGTTTTCTGGGAAGGGCTGCGTGATTTCCGGGTGGCCGGGCGGACTAATGCAAATTCTGAGGCTCGCGTTAAGCCGCGCGCTGTACATACAGTGGCGCAGCCAATCGCAGATGCGCGGTGGACGTCATGAGCGTCGCTCCGAATCGGCGCGGTCGAATTGCAGCCGTATTCGATATCGATGGCACGCTATTGCCTGCGCCGTCGCTGGAATTGCGTTTGCTGGCGCATTTGGCGCTGAATGGAGAATTGCATTTTAGTGCGGTTTGCAAGTGGACGCGAAGTTTGCTGGCGACTTCGCTTGCGTTAGACGAAAACAAAGCGTATTTGGAGGGAGTGAAAATCAGCGCTGCGCAAGAATGGATCGCGCGCGAATTCACGGAGTTGGAATTATTTTCGGATGCACTGGCGATGGTTGACTGGCATCGCAGGCGAGGCCATGCGATTGTTTTGATCAGCGGAACTTTGGCGCCACTGGCGCGTGCAGTTGGAACTTTGTTGGCAGGCGATGACGAAATCTTCGTGAGGGCGACAGAATTGGAATGTAACGGTGATCGGTGGAGCGGGCGCGTGAAGGGCGAAGCAATTTTCGGGCCGGCGAAGGAGCGAGCGTTGATCCAGATTGCCACGGAAAATAATTTCGATTTGAGCCGCAGCTACGCTTATGCAGATTCGTGGAAGGACCGATGGTTGCTCGGCGCCGTGGGCCATCCTATCGTGGTGAATTCGACGCCAAGAATGGCTCAGCATGCCCGCCGATGTGGATGGCGGCTTCTGAATTGGAATGATCGCGTATGCGTTCCGGCGCGCCGCAAACGCGCTGACCATTCCGGTACCGAAATCAGCGGCAAGATTTTCGTGGAGAAAGTTTCATGGAAGTAATTCGTCGCTCACGGGCCAGCGTGGCTGCTGCGCTGGATGATTGCGGCGCATTTGAATGGGTCGCGCTTTCCTATTTGGGATTCAGCGGACTGCTGATGATTCTGTTCCGAAAGAATTTGCCGCGCGCCGGACGTCTGCTGGAAATTCACGTAAGCGTGGTTGCATTGATATTTGTGCTGATTATTTTCGCGCGGCGCTCGCTCACCGCAAATTGGGGGCGGGGATTATTCGGACGAATTTTGCGCATCATGCGGGATTGGTATCCGCAGGCAATTTTTCTTTTTTGTTTTGAAGA
>DASYNR010000116.1:0-2906 GCA_036008485.1 Candidatus Acidiferrales bacterium
CGGAAAAGCCATGCTAAACCTTAAGGTGACAGACGCGAACGGCAACCGGCTTTCATTTGGTCACGCGTCGGGACGATTCTTCAGCAAGATCGTCACCGGGTTGGTTCCGTTCGGAATCGGATACATCATGGCGGGATTCACGGCGAAAAAGCAGGCGCTGCACGATTTTATCGCGAGCACGGTTGTGATTAAGATGAATTGAACGATGCGTCGCGGCGCGCTACACAGAAATTAAATTATTCAGAAAACTTGTGCCGTGCTGAATGTGGCCGCCGAAATTTTCGGCGATGGTTTGGCCCATGTCGGCGAGAGTATTTCTGACGCCGAGATTTACGCCGCCTTTTCCGCTGGGACTGTACGCGAGAATGGGAACGTATTCGCGGGAATGATCGGTGGTCGGCCAGCGCGGATCGGGATCGCAGCCGTGGTCGGCGGTGATGATGAGCAGATCGGACGCGGAGAGTTGCGTCAGCAATTTTCCGAGCAGCGCGTCAAATTCTTCGAGTGACTTCGCAAAACCTTCCACATCTTTTCTGTGTCCGTAGAGCATATCGAAATCCACCAAATTGGCGAAGATGAGTCCGCTCTTTTGTGATTGCAGCGCCGCGGATAATTTTTCCATTCCATCCGCATTATTTTTTGTGGTGACGTAGTTTTCCACACCGCGCGCATTATAAATGTCGTGAATCTTTCCGATTCCGAAAACGGGGACGCCCTTTTCTTTTAAAACGTCCAGCAGCATCGGCGGTGGTTCGACGGCGTAATCATGACGGCGTTCGGTGCGACGGAAATTTCCGGGCGTTCCGGTGAAGGGGCGGGCGATCACCCGGCCAACTTTGTGTGGGCCGTCCAGTATTTTCCGCGCGATTTCGCACATGCGATAGAGTTCGGCGATGGGAATTACGTCTTCGTGCGCGGCAATTTGGAAAACGCTGTCGCCGGAAGTGTAGACGATTGGGAATCCGGTGCGAACGTGCTCTTCGCCTAGCTCTTTTATAATTTCGGTACCGGACGCGGGTTTATTGCCAAGTGTTTTGCGGCCAATCGCTTTTTCAAATGGCTGCATAATTTCCGGCGGGAATCCATTTTTGTAGACTGGAAACGCTTGATCGAGCCAGATGCCCGCCATTTCCCAATGGCCGGTGGTTGTGTCTTTCCCCGGAGAACGAGTGGCGCCCTTTCCGAAATTTCCGATTGGTGCAGAGGCTGGAGCAAGATTTTCTAGCGGCGCGATATTTGCGAGGCCCAGCTTCACCAGATTGGGAACGCGCAGAGGACGCGATTCGGCGATGTGTCCGAGCGTGCTGCGGCCAACGTCGCCGTAGTCGGCGGCGTCCGGCAATTCGCCGATGCCGACGCTATCGAGCACGATCCAAATTACGCGCGTGAAATTCTTCACCGCAGGCCTCCGGGCTCCGTCGGATTTACTTTAACACACGCAAAGTGGCCTATACTTCTGGCGCGCAACGCATTAATCTTTCGGAAATGAAACGCGCGGAGGAGTTTTATGGCTGAAAAACTTATTGTGACTGCGTATGTGACCGCGAAGCCCGGCAAAGAAGCCGAAGCGCGGAAAAATTTGCGCGCGCTTCTGGCGCCAACGCACGCGGAAAAAGGCTGCATTGTTTATGACCTGCACGAAATGCACAGCGATCCCGCGAAGTTTATGTTTTACGAAATCTGGAAAAGCGCGGAACATTTGAATGCGCACGCCAAGTCCAAGCACCTGGTGGCGTTTCGCAAAATCGCGCCGGATTTCCTGGCCGAACCGATCGAACTGGCCATGTGGCGAAAAGTTGAGTGAGACTCGCATGGCCGGCCAGCCCGTTAGAAGCGCTCTGGTGAATTGAACAAATCGCCCGCGCTGTTCGTATCACTATAAGAAGGGGAGGTGCTCTGTGGACCCAAACGCGAAACCGCGGCGTGGATCGTATGGATTTGGAATTGTGCTGATCGTGATCGGCGTGATCGCGTTGATCGGTCAGCTGCGGCCGAGCTTTGATCCATGGCGGCTGTTGTGGAAATACTGGCCGGTGCTGCTGATTATTCTGGGCATCGCGAAACTGTGGGACCACATGAGCAACAGAAGTAATCCTCAGCGCGGTTCGTCCGGCTGGATTTCGGGAACCTTAATCGGCGTCGTACTGATTGTGGTTCTGGTCGGACTTTCGATGCATCACAGCGGAGCGTCAAATCCAATTCTGCATTCTCCGCAGACGATTGATTTGCAAGGGGCCACATCCGTGACCGCGAAAATTGATATGGGCGCGGGACAATTGAACGTCAACAATGGCTCGAGCCATCTTGTGGACGCGGATTTTTCGTACGATCAGGATTCTGGAACGCCACGAATGGATTATTCCGTTTCTGGAACGAATGGAAACCTGGATATTTCTCAGCACGAAAACGGCGGCGTGCATTTGGGCCGAAATGAAAATACCTGGACGGTGCGCTTCGGCGAGATACCGCTGGATTTGAATGTGGATATGGGCGCCGGTCAGGGCGATTTGAATCTGCGCGGAATTAATTTGACGCGATTGAAAGTTGAAATGGGCGCGGGGCAAATTAATTTGGATTTAACGGGCGAGCGGAAACAAAGTTTCGATGTGGACGTGCAAGGCGGCGTGGGCGAGGCAAGAATCCGTTTGCCGCATGAGGTGGCAGTTGAAATTCGCGCCGACGGCGGCATCGGATCCATCGACACACAAGGTCTGCACAAAGAAGGCGGGCGTTGGGTGAATGATGCCTGGGGAAAATCTCCAATTACAATTCACATGAATGTTGAAGGCGGAATTGGCGAGATTCGTTTGGTGGTCGAATAGGACGAATTTAGCAGCACCGACACTCGCGTCGGTGCTCTTCTCTGCGTAACAGACGCTTTCAGAAATTGTCGTACACATTTTCTC
>DASYNR010000117.1:0-13882 GCA_036008485.1 Candidatus Acidiferrales bacterium
GCCAACGCGTTTCGGATCAACGAGGCCCATATCGACGACGCGTTTTGTAGCGGCGGTGACGCAATCGACGACGGAGACGCCAGGATCGCGCGGCTGGAAAACGATGTCCGGTTCGAGAAGGAAATATCCGTGAGCGGTGAACGCAGCAGGATTGTAATAATCGCGCTCGGATGGCGCGCTGAAGCGATGCAGGCCATCGGAGAGTTTTTCGTACATGTAAACGACCATTGGATATTTTTTGCCGGGCTCGTATCCGGCGGGATAGTAGAGCGCGCCTTGCAAATGTTCGCCGCGCGAATTCTTGTAGTCAATTAATTCGCCGTGGCCCCAAGCGTAGTTGGATTGGAATGGATTTGTGTTGGTGACTTGCTTCGCGTTCTTCAGATCCGCGCCGGCGATAAATATGTTTGGCGATTGGTCGAATGATTCGAGGACATATTCGTAGACGTCGGCGTCTTTCGCTTTTGCTAAACGCGAAACGCCTTTGTCGAGCCAGATGGCGTGCTCGTCGGTGGCGATCGTGGCGTTCAGATTCAACTTCGCGTAGCCGGATTTTTTCGTCCATTCACCGTAGAGGCTTACGAAAATTGGTTTGTCGGCGTCAATAAATTCTTCGTCGGCATTCAGGCGAACGTAGCGGTGACGAACTTGGTCTTTTGCACCGTCGGTGAGTTGAACCGCGCGAGAACCATCGGGCGAAACTTTCCAAAGGTCGTATTTGTCGTAAAGGATTACGGCGGCGTCATCTTTCGTCCAACCTGCGACGCCAAAGGGAGGCTTCTGTTTGATTGTTTCGTCAGATTCGCGATTCACGAATGCCGTCTTCACGGATTTGGTGATGTTGGTGACGGCTTTTGTGGCGACGTTGACCGTCCAATAATTGTCGTCCTGAAAATAAATTAGATATTTTCCGCCGGGGCTGGGCTGGATGGAACGGTCTTCAATTAGATGATCTTTTATTTTTGTGCGCGCACCGGTATTCAGATCAACGATGGAAAGATCGGCGGTCGGGCGGCCGATGGTGCGATCCAATGTGTAGGCGTCCCAATTTGTTGCGAAGGCAAGTTGGGAATGCTTCAGCGGCGTGACTTGCTCGGTGAGGTCGTGGCCGAGAGCAACTAAAGTTCCTGACGACGAAGTCTTTCCGGAGTCTAAGTGCCAGACGACCAGCATATTTTTCTGGCGATCGGCGCGGGCTTGCAACTTTTGTTTGGGCTGAACGTCGACGTCAGTCCAATGCCAGATGTCCACGGACGCAGGCTCTTCTTCGCCATCGGCGGGAACTGGCGCTTTGCTGGCTTCACTTGCTGGAGCTTTTTTCGCCGGGACAATTTTTTCGTCCCACTTGGCAACGCCCAGAAATACCATGCCGCCTTCTTCGGGCCAGGTCGGCTTGCGATAGGAAACGATGCGCATTCCCGCGGGGAAATTATTTGCAGCGACAGTCGGATCGAATATTTTCGCGGCGGCGGATGCGTTGGGCAGATTCATCCATGCAAGCGCAGCGTAAGTGAAACCCTCGCGATGCGGATCGGATTTCGAGCGCAGCACGGCGAGATCGGAACTATTTTTTCGCCAGGCGAGGCCGCTGTAGATAGATGATGAGGAATCGAGGACGCGAACCGCTCCGGTTTCCGTGTTGAAAAGTTGCACGCCATTTCCGGTTTTGTCGTCGGAGTTGATGGCCATCGCGAGAAGCGTGCCTGTGCGCGGCAAATCCTGCCACGCGAATTCGGAGACATTGCCGAAAGAAGTGTCGAGCCCCGTCGAAAGTTGGCGAACGACTAGAGTTGCGCCTTGTGGATTTTCGTCGGCGTCGGCTGCGGCGGCTGCGTCGGGAGTGCCTGTCTTTTCGGGAGCGTACTTTCTCATGGCCAGATATGTTCCGTTCGGGCTGAAAGAAAATGTTTCGACGGCATCAACGACGACTTGATCTCCAGTAGTGAAATTCAGAAGGCCCATTTTTCTTTGGATAGGCTTCTTCTGCTGGCGGAGTTTTTCGTCCGCCGCTTCGGAATTGCCGATGGCGAATGCAACCCAATGTGAATCGGAAGAAAAAACTGGCTGCGTGGCGAACGCGATAACTTTCGTTGTGCCGTCGGCGATATTTGTGATGCGCAATTCGTTGCTGCGATTCGAGCGGTTGATTCCGTAGGCCAGCCATTTACCGTCGGGCGAAAGGCCGCCGGTTACGTTGCCGAATCCAGCAGGCGCGAGTGTTTCAAATTGGCCGTAATCGGCTGGAGTGACGGGCGCTTTCGTTTGCGCGCCGAGTAACGCCGCGAAACCGAGAATAGTTAGGGCGAGTGCCGCTGTTCGTCGCATAGTCGAGTCTTCCTTACGCGTTTAGAAATTCAGAAACCTGCGGGCGAATTGTGTAACGAATTGCGACGGGAGGCAAGAGGGGTTAGGTAGCACCGACACTCCTGTCGGTGCGAGGTTTTTTCAGTTCCCAAATAAGCCTGCACCGACAGGAGTGTCGGTGCTACCTAAACGCGAATCGCGATTTCACGGGCGGGCGTGCGCAAGTCTGCGGCCGGATTTGCGCGAGACGTTATTTTCGATTGGGTCGGACAGAACGACTGGCGCGCGGCCGGGAAATTCGGCAACGATGCGGACGTCGCCGCCCATCGCTTTTACAGTCTTTCGCAGTGTGGAGAGCAGGAGATCGCTGCGCTGCTCGAGGCGCGAAACGCTGTCCTGGGTAATTCCGAGAACCTTGGCGACGTGCGCCTGGGTAAGTTTGCGGGCTTTGCGGAGATCGCGGAGACTCATTTCCTCGGAAATCATTTGTGCCGCGCGGGCGCGGATTTTCTTTTGCTGAGCAGGACTTAACTTTTGGAGTTTGGCACGAATATTTATGGGCATTGTTATTCCGTTCTATTTTTCCAATTCATCGCGCGTTCATAATATGGCTCCGGATACATATGGTGTCAAGGCCATATTACTGTTGACGGGCGATATCGAAGGCAATCTTCGGTTGAGGGCGCAGCAAGCAGCGCCCCTACATTGCGCGCGATTGGAAGCGGGCGGGTCGCAGACCCGCACCTACGCCGGAGACGATCACGTTAAATATTTCCGTGGGTTTGATGTAAATTTGGAACCGTATGCCGGACGCATCTCAACGCGGAAATTCGGCGGCGCTTTCGCCGTGGCGCCCTTTACGCGTGGCGCTGTTCCGCAATTTGTTGATTGCGGATTTGGTGTCGGACATCGGCACGTTCATGCAGACAATGGGCGCGGCGTGGTTGATGACCACGTTGACCACCAGCACGGTTTACATCGCGTTGATTCAGACCGCTTCCGCCCTACCATTTTTTCTTTTGGCGCTGCCGGCAGGATCGCTGGGAGATATTTTTGACCGGCGAAAATTAATTCTCTGCACAGAAACGTGGATGTTCGTGATGGCCGGGATACTCGGGGTGGTCACATTCAGCGGCCACATGACGCCATGGCTTTTGCTAGCGCTAACACTGGCGCTTTCGCTGGGCGACGCCGTTGAATCCCCCGCATGGCGCGCGATTTTCCCGGAGTTGGTGACCAAAGAGGATTTAACTCCTGCGCTGGCGCTGAACGGAATTGAATTTAATTTGGCGCGCGCGGTGGGACCGGGGCTAGCTGGACTGGTGATCGCCGCAGTGGGAGTTGCCACCGCGTTTGTGGTGGACGCGATTTCTTTTCTGGGCGTGATCTTCGTGATTTTCACTTGGAAGCGTCCGGTGCAAAAAAGCACGTTGCCCGCGGAGACAATCACGGAAGCGAGTTGGGCGGCGATCCGATATGTGCGCTACTCGCCTGCGATCCGAACTTTGCTGGTCCGATCGGGAATCGTAATATTTTTCTCGAGTTCTTTCTGGGCGCTATTGCCGGCGGTTGCGAAGCAGTTGAGCAACAGTCCTTACGGATATGGATTCATGCTCGGCGCGTTTGGAATTGGGGCGGTGCTTGGAGCTGTGGTGCTGCAGCGGGCGCGCGGAAAATTTTCCACGGAGGCGGTACTTTCCGCGGCGACTGTCGTTTTCGGCGCGGTGCTTCTGAGTACGGCTCTTCTGCATAATTTGCAAATCCTTTGCGGGCTGATGCTTTTCGGCGGCGCGGCGTGGACGGTATTCATGTCGTTATTCAATACGATCATTCAGAAACTGGCGCCGGATTGGATCCGCGCGCGAGTGCTGGCGTCATACCTTTTTGTTTTCCAAGGAAGCGTAGCGCTGGGCAGCACGCTCTGGGGATTTGCGGCGCAGCGTACAAGTCTGCGATGGGCGCTGCTTGCCTCCGGCGCGGGGATTGGATTATCGCTGTTGCTGCAATTCCCTCTTCGGCTTCCCAGCACGCCTGTTGATTTAAGTCCGTGGAACCATTGGGATGAACCGCATATGTTTCACGAGCCTTCCGCCGAAAACGCCGCTGAAGTGGGGCCGGTGCTGGTTTCAGTTCGATACGTGATTGATCCAGCGAAGACCGCGGATTTTCTAAACGAAATTTATAAATATGAGCGAGTGCGCCGTCGCGATGGCGCCACCCGCTGGGGAATTTACTATGACTCGGAATCACCGCACACATATCTGGAGATATTTCTGGTGAACACACTCGCGGAACACGAGCGGCAACACGATCATTTCACCGTGGCGGATCATGAATTGGAAAAACGCGTGCAGAGCTACACGGTGGAACAATCGAAGGTGAAACATTTTATCTACGCCAAGAAAACAAAGCGTTCGTGAATCACGGATTTTATTTCGAAGATTTATTCTGTGCCGAAGAAGCGTTCGTAGACTTTTTCACAGCTTCGCGTAAATCATTCAGGCTTTGCGTCATGATGCTTCGCGGCAGGCGCTCCGTGACCGGCTCAACTAGCCAGCGAAATGCCCACGGAATACCGCGGCTCAACGTAACCGTTTCCGTTTCGTAGTAAACGCCGCCGTCGCGCTGCATCAGCCGCGTCACGCCGAATGTCCGCCACACATAACCCGGCCCTTTATCCTGCTCCAGCAGGCGCTCGTTGGGTTTTCCGTAGTCCGAAATTTCCTGCGAACGCACCGACGTGCTGATGCTGTAAATTCGGCTGTCGTCCAGTTTCACCGTTTGTACTTCGTCGTCCGTATCCACCGCCCCAACTACTCCGGCAGCTTTGCCAACCAAAAGTAGATTCACTCTCACCACGCAATTATTTCGCTCCAGGCATTTCGATTTCATGATCATGGGCGTGTAGATGTCTTTGTAATGGTCGTAGTCGTCAAGCACGCCCGAAACCTGATCGATTGTGGCTCCGGGAAAATAGATTGCGCCGACCCAGTGATGAATCAGACCGTCGCGGATTTTGTCGTGAGGATGCATATCCACCACCGCTTCGCCAGCGAGCACACGCTTTTTCGCGTCCGGAGTTTCGTCCACGCACAAGAAAGGATGCGTTCCGTTAGCGCGCTGTTCCATGGACGAGGTCACGGTGCGAACGTAGTCATTCCAGCCTTGAAGCGTGACCGGCTTCAGTTCTGCGGCGTAAGAAACTGTGACTGCAAAAAGAATGAGGAGGGCCAGCGCGGCAGAGATTCTGATCCGGCGTCCTTTGTGGGAAAAGCGCGGCCCGATATGGCTCTGTGGATATTCTCGATGCGAAGTACTCACCGATTTCGCCATAACATCTTGATGCCGCCCGATGCGAAAAAGGTTCGCGTATAACCTTGTAGCAAATCTGGAGTGATCAGGGAGTACGAGATGCGGGCAAGGTCTGGCGCGGAAAGTGACGGCGGTCACATTGGAGAGTGTCGCGTATCACGGCAACCGATGGATGGACATGTGAAGGTGTGAGTGCGCGGGAGGTGATCAATGAAGACCGTTGCAGCAGAAAAGCGAACAGCGATAGCAATCAAAAACATTTTGTATGCAACAGATTTCTCTCCCGCGTCTATTGCCGCGCTGCCTTATGCGCGGGGAATCGCGCGGCTTTACGGGTCAAAGATCCACGTGCTACATGTGAAGCGGCCGACGAGCTATGCGTTTGTGACGCCCGATATGGTGCCGTATATGCTCCAGATGGAAGAACAGTTGGCCGAGGAACAGACACAACAGATACACAAAGTCTTCGCGGGAATTCCGCATTACGTTTTCTTCGGAACGGGCAGTCTGTGGAATGAAGTCGACGAGATGATCCAATCACAGGCGATTGATTTGATTGTGATTGGCACCAGCGGCCGGACCGGCGCCTCCAAAATGCTGCTTGGGTCGGTGGCAGCGGAAATTTTACGGCGAGCGCCGTGTCCAGTGCTGACAGTGGGTCCATACTGCACGGGCAGTGCGAAAGAACATCTGAAAATACGCGAGATTCTTTACGCGACGGATTTTTCTCCTGAATCCGCCGCGGCGGCGCCGTACGCGTATTCGTTTGCACAGGAGAATCAGGCAGGCCTCGTGCTTCTGAACGTGATTCAACAATCGCATGGCGTCGAGTTGGTTCATCCGGATCAGTATGTCGATTCGACCTGGCGCCGGTTGCAAAACCTGGTTCCGGCGGAAGTGGAATTGTGGTGCACACCAACGTGCATCGTGACAACGGGCGTGCCTGCGGACGAAATTCTGGGGCTTGCGGAACAACGAAAGCCGGATCTGATCCTTCTGGGCGTCAAGGATGTGAAGAACTCAATGAGTGTGGCGACGCATTTTTCACGTGCCACGGCGCAACACGTGATTGCGAACGCGCCGTGTCCAGTTCTCACGGTTCGCGTACCGGCGAAGCGTAGCGAACCGCGTTTGCAGTAGGAGAAGGTCTGGCAGTCTGCGGGAATGGCTGGTTTAGATTTTGCGACGGAGTTCGAGCCCTGAACCTAATGCCTGAACTCCAAGACCAGCGCTTGTCGGAGGCGAGTGTAGCGGCGCCCCCCGCCGCGCACCGCGGTCTCGGCAGACTGCCAGGCCAATTTTTTCTTGAGATGATCTCGGAAATCCGCCCTGTTGGTTCTTTGAGATACAATCCCAACAATCATGAATAGACAATCCGCGCTGGATGGATTTTTTGCGCCGGGATCGGTTGCGGTTATCGGCGCGACTGATCGCGAGCGCAGCGTTGGGCGAACTGTGCTGGCGAATCTGTATTCGGGCGCCTACCAGAGAAAAGTCTATCCGGTGAATCCGACTCGCACGGAATTGATGGGACTGAAATGCTGGCCACGCATCGGGGAAATTCCTGAGCCAGTGGATCTGGCGGTGATTATTACTCCTGCGCCGACTGTGCCGGATTTGATTCGCGAATGCGTTGACGCAAACGTGCGCGCCGCGATTGTGATATCCGCGGGATTTCGAGAGCACGGCGCAGAAGGTGCGGCGCTGGAGCGTCGAATTTCGGCGGAACTTTCACGCGGCACGATGCGATTGATCGGGCCGAATTGTCTGGGCGTGATGAATCCGCACGTCGGCCTGAACGCCACGTTTGCGCAGGACATTGTCCGTCCGGGAAATGTAGCGTTCCTGAGCCAGAGCGGCGCGCTGTTGACGGCGATTCTGGATTGGAGTTTAGCCGAGCAAGTTGGATTCAGCGCGATTGTTTCTACCGGCTCAATGCTGGATGTGGGATGGGGCGATTTGATCGAATATTTTGGGAATGATCCGCAGACGCACAACATTGTGATGTACATGGAATCGGTGGGCGATGCGCGGGCGTTTCTTTCGGCGGCGCGAGAAGTGGCGCTACGAAAACCAATCATTGTGATTAAAGCGGGGCGATCCAAGGCTGCGTCGAAGGCCGCGAGCTCGCATACAGGCGCGATGACTGGAAGCGATGAAGTGTTCGACGCGGCGCTGCGCCGCTGCGGCGTGCTGCGCGTGCCGCGAATTTCCGATGTATTTCACATGGCGGAAACTCTGGGAAAGCAACCGCGTCCGCGCGGGCCTCGGCTGGCGATTTTGACTAACGCCGGCGGCCCGGGAGTGCTGGCGACGGATACATTGATCGCGAATGGCGGTGAGTTGGCGGTGCTTTCTGGCGAGACCGTAAAAGCGCTGGATAATTTATTGCCACCGCATTGGAGTCACGGAAATCCAATTGATATTTTGGGTGACGCTGATCCGTCGCGATACGCGAAGGCGCTGGAAATTGCTGTGCGCGATCCGAATAGTGACGGGCTGCTGGTGATACTTGCGCCGCAGGGGATGACCGATCCGAAAAAAGTTGCTGAAGGACTGGCGCCGCACGCCAAGATGCACGGCAAACCTCTGCTAGCGAGTTGGATGGGCGGAAAAATGGTGTCGGCGGGTGTGGAAGCTTTGAATACCGCCGGAATTCCAACATTTTCATATCCGGACACCGCCGCGCGAGTTTTCGATTTCATGTGGAAGTACACGTACAACTTGCGCGAACTTTATGAAACGCCGGCGTTTGCCGAAGATGTTGAGGCAATGGAGATTGCGCGAGAAAAAGTTCGCGGCATTTTGGAAATCGTGCGCGGCGCAGGACGGACATTGCTAACTGAAGCGGAATCGAAGCAAGTTTTGGCGCTGTACAACATTCCTACCGTCGAGACTCGAATCGCGGGAAGCGAAGCCGAAGCAGCGGCAGCCGCAAATACGATTGGATATCCAGTAGTCCTGAAAGTTCACTCCGAAACAATCACGCATAAGACGGATGTTGGCGGCGTGAAATTGAATTTGCAGAGTGAGGCCGCGGTGTGCAATGCGTATCGCGAAATTGAATCGGCGGTGGCGGCGCACGCAAATCGCACACAATTTCAGGGCGTGACGGTGCAGCCGATGGTGCGTCTAGAAGGATACGAATTAATTCTTGGAAGCAGCGTGGACGCGCAATTTGGCCCGGTGATTCTGTTCGGCGCTGGCGGACAACTCGTGGAAGTGTTTAAGGATCGCGCGCTGGCGCTTCCTCCGCTAAACACCACACTTTCGCGGCGGCTGATCGAACAAACGCAAATCGCGCGCGCGTTGGGCGGCGTGCGTGGCCGCGCGCCAGTGGAAATGGCTGCGCTCGAAGGAATTCTGGTGCGCTTCAGCAGATTGGTCGTCGAGCAGCCGTGGATCAAGGAAATGGACATCAATCCCCTGCTGGTTTCGCCGGAAAAAATCGTAGCTCTGGATGCGCGAATCGTCTTACATGCTGCGAAAACTCCCGAAGCGGAATTGCCTCGGCCCGCGATTCGGCCGTATCCCTCGCAATACGTTGTGCCGTGGAAGTTGAAAGATGGAGCACCGGTGTTGATCCGTCCGATCCGTCCGGAAGATGAACCCGCGATGATTTCTTTTCACGAAACGCTTTCCGAGCGATCCGTCCACTTGCGATATTTCCACATGGAAAAATTAAGCGAGCGCGTAGCCCATGATCGCCTCATCCAGAAATGTTTTATTGACTATGACCGCGAGATGGCGCTGGTAGCCGTTCGAGCAACCGCGAATGGCGGACAGGAAATTCTAGCAATCGGCCGGCTCAGTAAAAACTCCGGAACACGCGAAGCCGAAGTGGCAGTGCTGGTGACAGACAAATACCAGCGTCAGGGCTTGGGAATTGAAATTCTCCGCCGCCTGATCGTTGTGGCACGCGACGAAAAGCTGGAGTCCATTGAGGCGAACACGTTGCCCGAAAATATTGCGATGCGTGCGCTGGCTTCGGGATTGGGATTTAAATCAGAATGGAGCTCTGGTGCTTCGCGGGCGATTCTCAAATTGTGAGTGGGAATTGTGCCGGGGACGCCAATTAAAAGTTTAGCGCCCCCGAGATTCTATTCAGTTTACGATCGCTTGGCCGGATTGGTCAGCACCACTTTCAGCGCACTTTCATTCGCGGCGTGCCTAAACGTGTCGTAGGCCTTCATGATGTCATTCATCGCAAATCGATGAGTGACCAGTTTCTTCGGCTCCAGCTTACCTGAGCGCACAACCTTCAAAAGCATTGGCGTGGTCACCGTATCCACTAATCGCGTCGTGATGGCTATATTCCGGTCCCAAAGTTTCTCCAAATGCAGTTCGACCGGCTTGCCATGCACACCGACGTTGGCGATTCGTCCTCCAGCCGCCACAATGGCCTCGCAAATCAGGAACGTCTCAGGGATTCCAACCGCTTCAATGGCTACGTCAACTCCAGCACCTTCCGTAAGTTTCATGATTTGATCGGCAGCGTCCCCGTTGGCACTGTTGATTAATGTAGTAGCGCCAAACTTTTTCGCAACGGCGAGGCGGTTGTCGTCAACGTCAATCATGAAAATTTGCGCGGGCGAATAGAATTGCGCGGTAAGAAGCACGGCCATCCCGATCGGTCCTGCTCCCACAATCGCAACTGTATCTCCCGGTTTCACTTGGCCGTTCAGGACGCCGCACTCAAATCCCGTTGGCAAAATATCGCTCAGCATGACCATGGATTCTTCGTCCGCTCCTGCCGGCAAGTGATAAAGACTGCCGTCAGCTTCGGGAATGCGAACGTATTCCGCTTGCGTTCCATCAATCAGATTGCCCAGGATCCATCCGCCTTTGCGGCAATGCGAGTACATCCCGCGCTTGCAGAAATCGCATCGCAGACATGCCGTAACGCACGAAATAATCACTTTCTCTCCGACCTGAAATTCCGAAACGCCCGCGCCCACCTCTTCGACAACGCCAATTCCCTCATGACCCAGAATGCGTCCATCAGTGACAGCCGGCAGATCGCCCTTCAGAATATGGAGGTCAGTCCCGCAAATCGTGGATGTCGTAATGCGCACAATCGCATCGCCCGGTTTCTGGATCGCAGGCATCGGCTTATCTTCCCAGGCGCTTTTTCCTGGGCCGTGATAGACCAGCGCTTTCATTGTCTTGCTTTTGATTTGCGGTGCGACGTGCGTGGTTGGCAAAGTGACTTCGGTGGCGGACATAATCATCTCCTCTAAATCTAAATCATCGTAAAGCCGGTCATCGCTCGAAAACTGACCTCAACGCACATATTCAAAAAGTTTCGTACGGTCTGCCGCCCGCCATCGACGCTTAGTGACTGGCAACCATCGCGGCCGCCGCCGCTTCCGCTTCCGGCAATTCAGCCCGCAAGAGTTTCAGGATCACACCATCCGGCTTGCGATACGCCAACGTGAAAACGTCGGAGCATCGTTCGCACAGCCAGAAATGTTTCACGCAGTGCCCGCCACAACTCTTGTTGCCAACCGGCGCCGCGTCCTTCTTGTGATCACATGCGTCACATTCCCGGTCTGAAAATCTGAAAAACTTTCCGCCGATAAGCCAGTGAAACACGATCGGACACGCCGGATTTGCGCATTTCGGATCTATGCGCTGGTGCAACGCAATTCCCTGAACTGTTACCTGGGTGCACGATAGACGCTGGTGAGTTTTTTGCATGATGCCCTCCCTTTTACACCGTGAGTATGCCGGGCACGACGCCGTGAGGCAGTGCCTCGTGTCACATATGAAGGTGATGCGGGTCACCAGAAATTGTGAGGCTCTGACGGAAACTCTAAACGCGTCAGGAGGAATTGGCGCGGAAAGGACCGCGACGATGATCAGAGGCTTGCAGGTGGTTGGCAACACCAAAGCGCGTATAATGCGTGCCGAGGCCGCCATGCGTGCTCCCTACGGACTTGAAATAATCGAGAATTGCATTTCCTGCCCGTATCGGCAGGACCGCCTTTTCTGCAACTTGCCGCCCGATGCGGTAAAACGTCTGGACGCGATCACAACTTCGGCGACGTATCCCAAAGGCGCGACGCTCTTCGTCCAGGGCCAGTCTGGCCGGGGTGTATTCATTCTGTGTACCGGACACGTGAAACTTTCCACATCGTCTGCCGACGGCAAAACTTTGATCCTGAAAGTTGCCGAGCCGGGCGACATTCTTGGCCTGCCTTCCACAATTTCCGGAAAGCCCTATGAAGCGTCCGCTGACGTGCTGGAGTCCTGCCAGGCGAATTTTATTTCACGAGTGGATTTCCTGGCCTTCTTGCGGGAATACGGCGAGGCGGCATTGCGCGTTGCGCAGGAATTGAGCGAAAAATATCAGTCCGCGCTGGACGAATTAAAAAACATCGGGCTATCCCATTCGGCCAGCGAGAAGCTCGCCAGATTCCTGCTGGATTGGGCGGCGCGCCAGAAGCCCGGCGTTGATTCCTCGAAAGTAACACTGGCGTTAACGCATGAAGAAATCGCGCAAATGATTGGCGCCTCGCGTGAAACGGTCACGCGGCTCTTCGCGGATTTCAAGAAGAAAAAACTCTTAGAGGTAAAGGGATCAAGTTTCATCATCACGGACAAGAATGGACTGGAAGAGCTTGTTGCGGGATTGTAACGCCTGAATTTTCCTCGCAGTAGACTTCCAATTCCCCTCCTTTAGACGCGATTTATGCGTCGCGGCATTTCTCGCGGGAACAAACAAAACACATCGAAATGATCCAGCGTATTTGTTCGGAACTGTTCAAAATTGTACAGACGCGAAATTCCGGCATGTCTAGAATTTCAAGACGAATACGATAAGCAAAGAAAAAAGAGGGCCGAATGATCGGGGAAATTGCCACTTATCTCCGTTTCATCCGGCCCCCTCCGTATCGCGGCGCTGCTTCTGAAAACGCCGGATGCGCGGCCCTCGTGGAAATCAGAACGAGCTGGAAATCAAAATTGTGATGTCCGTCACATCGGTTCGTGATTGGCGTCACTGCATTGCTAGTTGAATGAATAGATCATGCTTTTCAAGGGGTGACTGGTGCTGTCATGGTCTCGGTGCACGGGCAGACGATCAAACATCAATCTGCGCACGGCCATCCTCTGGATTTGCCTGATCACGCTTACCATTTCGCTCAGCACCTTCGCTTACCCCGGCACTACTTCCGCACACAGCGCATCCGCAACTCCACTCACTGACGCGAAGGATCAAGCCGCTGGACAATCATCGACGCCGCCCGCCGCTACGCCTTCCACACCCTCTGCACAAGCTCCCGCGCCTAATGGCGGATACGTCGGCGCCGAAGCCTGCAAAATTTGCCACGAAGACCTTTTCAATAGCTACGAAAACTCGCCTCACTTCAAGACCACTCTGAACAAGCGCGGCGGCCCTTCTCATCAGGGCTGCGAAGGCTGCCACGGCCCCGGCGCGGCGCACGCGGATAATCCGGGCGATCCGAAAAACATTTTCAGTTTCAAAACAGCCAGCGCGAAAACAATTAATGAGCGCTGCCTCACTTGCCACGCGTCGGGCAAAGAGCAGATGAATTTTGCGCAGTCCGTTCACAACAAAAATAATGTGAGCTGCCTGGATTGCCACTCCTCGCACCACAGCAAGGATCCTGAATTCTTGCTGGTGAAAAAAGAGCCGGAACTTTGCTACAGCTGCCACGCGCAACAAAAACCGCAATTCGCGATGCCCTTCCACCATCGAGTGAACGAAGGCCTGATCACCTGCAATGACTGCCACAATCCGCACGGCACAGTTGCGGCAAAACAAGTCAGGACTTCCGCGGCGCAGGACGCGGTTTGCTACACCTGCCACGCCGAAAAGCGCGGGCCATTCGTATTCGAGCATGAATCGGTAAAAATTGAAGGTTGCCAGGCGTGTCACACGCCTCACGGTTCGCCCAACGCTCATTTGCTGAAGGTCAGCAACGTGAATTTGCTCTGCCTGTCATGCCACACGACATCATTTGCCAACGCGCCGGGCGCGCCATCTTTCCATAATCAAGCGGCGCAGTATCAGGCTTGCACCCTTTGCCATTCGCAGATTCACGGATCAAATTTCAGCGCGACGTTTTTCAAATAGTTGTTCAAATAGAGGGTTCGGCATGACCGCTAGCAATCCGCGAAGGAAAATGGCAATGAGTGCAGCGGATGCCGGGTGCGCGCGAAAACCAATTCGCGGAAACTTTTTTAATTTGCGCGGCTGCATGCGGGTGGCTGCATTGGGATTTGCGCTGAGCGCTGCGCC
>DASYNR010000118.1:0-7399 GCA_036008485.1 Candidatus Acidiferrales bacterium
CGAAGAGAAGAGTGCGCATCAGGCGAGTGAGGGCGAAAGCGGCGGCGAGTCCGATGAGGACGCCGCTGAATGCGAGCGCCATTCCTTTGCGGACGATGAGATTTAGAATGTTGCGCTGCGTGGCGCCGAGCGCCATGCGGATTCCAATTTCGCGCGTGCCCTGATTTACGAGATAGGCCATCACGCCATAAATTCCGATGGTGGCGAGTGCGAGCGCAAGTGCGGCGAAAAGTCCGAGCAGTAGCATGGCAAATCTTCGACGGGCGAGAGAAATTTCCACGCGCTGGGACATGGTGCGAACGTCGTAGAGCGGAAGATCGGGATCCACCTCGTGCGTGGCGGATTTTACGGCGTTGGTCATGGACGCGGGATCGGTGCTGGTACGCAAAACGATGTTCATGCCGCGCGTGACGTATTGAGTTTGCGGCAAATAAAAAGCGATGCGCGATTCGGAGTCGAGCGCGTACTGGCGAATGCGTCCGACAACGCCGACAACGGTGATCCAAGGCGATTTGGAATCGAGGCCGCCGTTGCGAATGCGTTTGCCGATGGGATCCTCGTTTGGCCACAACTGTTGCGCCATGTAATCGTCCACGATGGCGACCTGCGGATTTGTTAGGTTGTCGCGCACATTGAAAAAGCGGCCTTGAAGCAGCGGAATTTCCATGGCCAGAAAATAATGTCCGGAAACGATGCGCTCATCGGCGTTGATGAAATTTTCGTCGGGCAGCGGCGCGCGTCCTTCGACGGTGATGGGGCCCCAGGCGAAAGTTTCGCTCATAGGAATGGGGGAAACGGCGCCTGCAGCCGTGACTCCAGGAAGACGTTCGAGATTTTCAAAAAGTTGGCGATAGGTGTTGAGCGTAGTTGTTTTGTCGGCGTATTTTTTGCCGGTCATGGTGAGTTCGTAGGTGAGGACATTTTTTGGATTAAATCCGGGCTGAACATTTTGCAGATGAGCGAAGCTGCGAATCAAAAGTCCGGCTCCGATTAGAAGAACGACGGAGAGGGCGAGTTCGGAAATCACGAGAAGGCCGCGAAGATTGTTGCCGCGTCCCCAAACGGAGCCGGCGCCCGCGGAGCCGCGAGATTCATTTTTCAGCGAGGAGTGAAGATCGGCGCGGCCGAGACGAAGCGCCGGAGCGAGACCGAAAAGAACTCCGGAAAAAAGCGAAAGCAGCAGAGTGAAGAGAAGCGCTTCCGTACTGATGCCGATTTCGGCGAGGCGTGGAATACTTTTCGGGCCGAGAACACGGATCCACTGAATGGCCCATGCGGAAAGAAGAATTCCAAGCGCGCCTCCGCAAAGAGCAAGTGAAATACTTTCGGTGAGAAGTTGACGGATGATGCGAGCGCGGCTGGCGCCAAGCGCGGTGCGAATGGCGATTTCTTTTTGCCGGGCGACGGAGCGCGAAAGTTGAAGATTGGCGACATTGGCGCAGGCGATGAGCAAAACAAATCCGACGGCGGCGAGAAGAATGAAGAGCGGGCGGCGCGCGTCACCAACAACTTGTTCGAGAAGCGGCACGACGCCAAAGGTGAGGCCGCCATTCGGCGGATAGACGGCGGGATGTTCGCCGCGAAGGCGTGCGGTGATCACGTCCATCTCCGATTGAGCATTTGCGACGGAGATGCCGGGCTTCAGCGTGCCGAGAATGTTGTAGTCCTCGTGATCGCGAATTTCGGCGGCGTCCGGCGCGAGAGGCATGGGAATAAAAATATCGGCGCGATCGGTACCATAGAGAATCGGCAAAACTTCGCGCGGAAGTGAAAAAGTTTTTGGCAGGATGCCGACGACTTCGTAGGGCAGTCCATTAATGATGATGGATTTGCCGAGCATGTGCGGGTCGGAGCCATAATGGCGCGTCCACATTCCATAGGTGAGCAGCGCGGTGGCGGCGCGACCGGGAAAATCTTCAGCGGGAAGGAAAAGGCGTCCGGCGATGGGTTCGGCGCCGAGCATGGGCAAAAGATTTGAGGAAACGCGAATCACGCCGACGCGTTCGGGATCGCCCTGGCCGGTGAGATTGAAATTTCCGCCGATGGCGATGGCGAGCTGATCGAATCCGGAGTGATTGGATTTGATATCAAAATATTGCGCGGTGGAAAACCAATCCTGCGTGATGCCGAGGCCGGGCGAACGATTCCAGAGAATTACGAGGCGATTGGAATTTTTATAAGGAAGCGGATGCAGCAGGAGAGCGTTGGCAATGCTGAAAATGGCGGTGTTTGCGCCGATGCCGATGGCCAGCGAAAGAATTACGACACACGTGAAGGCGGGATTTTTCAGGAAGGCGCGAAGGGCGTAGCGAAGATCCTGGAGCAGAGAGTTCACGGCGGAGGAAATGGTAACACGGGGGAGGACTGGGAAGATGATGTGGCCCGCGCGCGGAGAGTGGTCTGCGCGCGCGGGAGACGGCTCGACGGAGGGTACTATTTTCCTGACGAGCTCGGAGGCGATGTTATCACATAGATATATAAATGCAATTGGGTAACAGAGAGTAATCTGTAGAAATCGTGGCTGACGCGGACAGTGGAAGGCACGGCGCCGTTTGAGATTTCCATCGCAACTTGGAGCAAGCAGGAATGGCTATGGGACGCTAGTTGCTGATGTGGACAGGGTGAATTATGGTAGGGATGGATGCGCGGAGGGATTGCGTTGATGGGAAGAGTGGCGGGAAAATTCGGGCGATTAGCATTGGTGATGTTCGTGTTGGCCGGAGCGGTGTGGGGACAGGAGTTGAATGGGATTTCGTTTGGAGTGGCGGAGGCACGAAAATTTGATTCGATTCGACTTTTGCCGGATGTGAAGTCTGGCGCGGGAAGCGGAACTTTTTTAGCGCAGAGCGGGACTCAGGATGCGCCCGCAGCGACGGGGCAGACTGCGCCGGCCAAAAAACCTGTGAAGCCGGCGGTGCATAGATTTTGGGACACGGAAAATATTTTATTGTTTGCGGGAGTGGGGGCGGCGCGGGGATTGGATTACGCGTCTACTTTAAATATTCGGCGGCGAGGAATTAATGAAGCGTTTTTGACGAACGCGATCGTGGATGATCATCCGGAATTTGCGGCGATTGAGGTGGCGGCGACGGCGGCGTCGATTGGAGTTTCTTATATTTTTCACGCGACGGGACATCATCGGTTGGAGCGGTGGGTGTCGTACGTGCATATGGGAGTTGCGGTTGGAGGAGCGATTCGGAATTACGCGCTGAAGACGCCGCATCCGGCGATGTAGTGGTTGATTTGCAGGAGATCTTAAAACAGAGGCGCCGAGAAAGACGGAGAAAGAAAAAACCGGCAAGTATTAGAGGGCCAGCTGGCCGGAATAGGTGATGCGGGCGCCGTTGCCGACTACGATTTCGCCGATGCGGTAGAATTTTTCGCGGCGGCGCTTGAGATCGGTTTCGAGAGCGCGCAAATGTTTTTGCGGCACGATCAGAATCATGCCGACGCCCATGTTGAAGGTGGAGAGAAGTTCTTCGCGGTCGAGTTTTCCGAGCGACGCGAGATAGCTGAAGATGGGCGGAACCGGCCAGGAGCCGAGATCAATTTTCGCGCGGACGGAGCGGGAAAAAACGCGCGGCAAATTTCCGGGAATTCCTCCGCCGGTGATGTGAGCCATGGCGGAGATCCATCCGTGAGCGACGCCATTTTTTACGGTGGCCAAATAACATTGATGCGGACGCAATAATTCGGCGCCGATTTTATTGCCGACCTTGGGAACGTAAGTTTCCGGCTTCAATCCTTCCTGATCGAAAATTAATTTTCGCGCGAGAGAATATCCGTTGGTGTGAAGTCCCGTGGATGGAAGCGCGATGAGCGCGTCGCCGGCTTTCACACGATGCGGGCCAAGAAGTTTGCTGCGCTCGACGGCGCCGACGATGAATCCGGCGAGATCGTATTCGCCGGGCTTGTAAAAATCGGGCATTTGGGCGGTTTCGCCGCCGACTAGTGCGCAACCGGTGGCGTGGCAGGCGCGGCTGATGCCTTCGAGAACTTTTTCGACGACGACGGGATCCATTTTTCCGAGGGCGAGATAGTCCAGAAAAAAAAGCGGCTCGGCACCGAGAGTTAAAATGTCATTGATGCAGTGATTTACGAGATCTCCGCCGACGGTGGAATGAACATTCATGGCGAAAGCGATTTTCAATTTTGTGCCGACGCCATCGGCGCTGGAAACGAGCAGAGGCTCTTTCCATTTTTTCAGATCGAGAGCGAACAATGCGCCGAACGCGCCGATTCCGCCGACGACTCCGCGAGTGAAAGTGCGCGCGGCGAGGCGGGCAATTTTTTGTTTGGCCTGATCGGCGAGAGCGATGTTGACGCCGGAGTCGACGTAGCGCATTCAGAGTGCCTCGAGCAAATTATTTCGGATGAGGGCGCAGCAAGCAGCGCCCCTACTAAAAAAAGTGAAAGAGGCGACGCCAGCGGACGCGGCTGGGATGAATCAAGCAGCTCGCGTAGGCGGTGAAGCGTTCCATCAAGTGGCCCGGGTTCCAGGCTTCGGTGCGCGATTCGCCGGGGGCTTTCGGCGCGTCCACAGAAAGATAAATCATCACCGGCACACCGATGAGGGTGTTGCGCGGCGCGTATCCCCAAAAGCGGCTGTCGTAGGAGTCGCCGCGATTATCTCCCATCACAAAATAATTTGCTGGCGGCACGACCCACTTGCCATTGGGTTCGATGGGGCTATCAGGTTCCTTCAAGTATGGCTCGTCGAGTTGCGAGCCATTGATGAAGACGTGGCCATCGTGAATTTCAACGGTGTCACCGGGCAATCCGATGACGCGCTTGATGAGATCGGGCGCACCTTCGAGTTGCGGAGCGCGAATAATTACAATTTGCTGGCGCTTGGGATTGCGCCACAGCGGAACGTGCCAGGGCGTGAAGGGCAGGCCCATGTCGTAGCCGATGCGGCTCATGATGAGGTGATCGCCGACGAGCAAAGTATTTTCCATGGATTCGGAAGGAATTACGCGAGCCTGTCCGACGCATGAATAAATAAAAAGGAAAGCGAGAATAATCCAGAACCAGGCGATGGCTTCGCTTTTGGCGCGCTGACCGAGCGGCTTTTGCGGAGTTGGTTCTTGTGGAGCTTCTTCAATTGTTGAGTCGACTTTAAGATTCACGCGTCACCGTAGGCTGGGATTCGTTGGCATTATCGGAACTTTGCTGGGAATTATTATTCTGGTAATCGTGCTGGAGATTGTTGCGCACTTCGAGTTGCACGGGTGGAGTGGGATAAACGCCGGTGAAACAGGATGTGCAGAAGCGACGCTCGTTATCGGAAACGGCGTTGCGAAGATTTTCGATGGAAAGATATCCGAGCGAATCAGCTTCGAGGAAACGGCGAATTTCTTCGACGGTCTGCGGGGAAGGATCACCTTCGGAAGAGTTAGGCGCAGAGCTTGGCATGGTGATCGCGTCTGCTTCCGAAAGGCGCGGACGAAATTTGGAATCGGCGCTGGCAATTAATTCTTCGTGCGTGGGCGTATCGATTCCGTAGTAACACGGAGAAATTGTAGGCGGCGAACTGATGCGCACGTGAACTTCTTTGGCTCCGGCTTCGCGCACGAGACGGACAATTTTTCTGCTGGTGGTGCCGCGAACGATGCTGTCGTCAACGAGAACGACGCGCTTACCTTCGAGAAGTCCGCGGACGGGATTTAATTTTAATTTCACGCCGAAATCACGAATGGCCTGCACGGGTTGAATAAATGTGCGGCCGATATAGTGATTGCGAATCAGGCCCATGCGGAAAGGCACGCCGGATTCGAGCGAATAACCGATTGCGGCTGGCACGCCGGAGTCTGGAACAGGGACGACGACATCGGCGGGAACAGGATGCTGGCGGGCGAGAAGTCTGCCGAGATTTTCGCGGCTGTGATGCACGCTGCGATTGAAAATCAGACTATCGGGGCGCGCGAAATAGACGTGTTCAAAAATGCAGTATTGATGCGGCTTGGGCGGCGCGAAGCGAAATGATTCGATTCCGGCGCGATTGATGCGCAACATTTCTCCCGGCTCGATTTCGCGAATATATTTCGCGTCGAGCAAATCGAACGCGCAGGTTTCGGATGCGACTATGTAGGAATCGCCGAGACGGCCGAGACAGAGCGGGCGGAATCCGCGGGGATCGCGAATGGCGTAGAGCTCGTCGCGCGTGAGAATTACGAGCGAGTACGCGCCTTCGACTTGATTCAGCGCGTCTGCAATGGCGGAGGACAAATTTCTGGCGGAACTGCGCGCGATGAGATGCACAATGACTTCGGTGTCGCTGTTTGTTTGGAAAATGGAGCCGCGATGTTCGAGTTTGCGGCGCCACTCGGCGGCGTTGGTGAGATTTCCATTGTGGCCGATGGCGAGTTTGCCTTTGCCGCAATCAATTACGATTGGTTGCGCGTTCATCAGGCCGGTGTCACCGGCGGTGGAATAGCGCGTGTGGCCGATAGCGGAATCGCCGGGAAGAGTGGCGAGGCGCTTGGGATCGAAAATATCCGCGACGAGGCCGAGACCTTTTGCGACATGAAGATCATTTCCGTCAGAGGAACAAATTCCGGCGGCTTCCTGTCCGCGATGCTGCTGAGCGTAAAGGCCGAGGTAGGAAAGTTTCGCGGCTTCAGGATGCGCGAAAACGCCGAACACTCCACAGTGATCGTGGAAGTGGTCGTCGTCGAATTGGAAGTGCTGCGTCACGTTTTTTGAATCGGCCCCTCAGATGAACCGTCAAAAGTTTCCTTGGCCGCGGATGACATGAGCCAGAGCAGCGCGAGAAACCAGAGCGCCAGCGCGGTGTACGGAAACCATTTTATATCTTCGTAAAGACCAATTGCGCCGTAATTCCAATAACCGAAAATGGCCCACAAACCAAATGAAAAAGTTCTGGCCCAGCGGAGACGGCGAGCGAGACCGTAGGCTCCGGTGAAAAAAGCGATTCCGGCCAGCGTGTAAACGACGTCATCGGAATTAAAAACAATTATCGCCCTGTTGGCGTGCGCGACAAAAATACCGTACCAGATATCGTAAATGGAAAAGGCGCCCGCCAGAGTCCACAATACCACGACAAACCAGCGACCGAACTTTCCCGCAATGTTCATTGTAGCGCTTCAATTGATTGTTAGGGCTCAATCTATTTGACGTCTGGAGCCTCTACCACGATTCATCCGATCAAAGCGAAACGTGCCGTTCGATAACGCGCCGGCAGCAGGGGTTAAAACCCCGTTTTTTCCATTCGGTACGGCACGGCTAAAGCCGTGCCCTGTTACAAACCATTTTTGAAAGCGCAGCCGTTATCCAGCCATCAGCTTTGGAAATGAAGTGGTCCACGCATTGCGTAATTTGACGCATGGGGCGGAGATGGCATCGTGTCCGCTGAGCTTGATTTGGAAATTACCGCGCG
>DASYNR010000119.1:0-11756 GCA_036008485.1 Candidatus Acidiferrales bacterium
AGCCTTCCAGATTTCTCGCTGAAATTCCGGGCGAGATGATCGAGACCGAACGAGGATCCCTCGCCGATGCGGGCGAAACGCGCCGATACGAACCCGATCCGGAATATTCTTATTCATCAGGAGAATTTGAGCGCCGCGTAAAACGCTATCCGCCCGCGACAGAACGAAGCGCGCCATCTGCTCGATCGCCACGTTCGTCAAGCGGTTCCAGCTCGCGCGCAAAGCAGCCTGGCGCAGGACATCCGCTAATCGGAGTGCGAGTTCGCCACGCAACATATGGAAATGGAACGATCATCGGCGTCGAAGGCGAAGACGAAGAACGCAAATTGACGGTGAGTTTTTCCGATCACGGCACGAAGAAGTTGATCGAGCGTTACGCGAATTTGGTGCGAGCGTAGCGCTGGCTCAGCACGGCTCGAATTGCGCACTTCCCTCGCGCAAGAAAGTTGCGCACTGGCGGCTGGCAGGGTAAAGTTTCCTCGCGTTCACGGGCGGTGGTAGTGACGTCACAACTGTTCCGCGTTAAAAGCATAGACAAATTAATTTCTGACGCGCACAAGCCTGAACACCGGCTGAAGCAGACGCTTGGACCGTGGTCGTTAATGGCGCTGGGAATTGGCGCGATTATCGGCAGCGGAATTTTTGTGCTTACTGGAACGGCGGCGGCCGGAGAAAATTTCACGGTGCCTTCCATCTGGCACGCGCAAGTACTCGACGTGATTGTAAATCTTTTGCGCCACGGCGGCATGGCCGGCGTTTTGATGCACGGACGTCCAGCAGCGGGCCCGAGCATCGCAATTTCATTTTTGCTGGTAGCGATTGCCTGTAGTTTCGCAGGATTGTGTTATGCGGAACTCGCATCCATGATTCCAATCGCAGGCAGCGCGTACACATATTCTTACGCGACGCTCGGGGAAATTTTTGCGTGGATTATCGGTTGGGATTTAATTTTGGAATATGTGGTCAGCAACGTAGCGGTGGCGATTAGTTTTGGCGCGTACGCAAAATCGCAGTTAGCATCATTCGGATTGAATCTTCCGGACAGATGGTCAACTCCCGTGTGGGAATCCGGCCATTGGACCGGCTCCTATTTTAATTTTCCCGCATTCCTGATCATTTTTATTTTGACGGTAATTCTTGTCCGCGGAATTCGCGAAGCCGCCGAGACCAACAATATAATGGTGGCGATTAAAGTCGCCGCGATTCTGGTTTTTCTCGTGGTCGGCGGAATGCTGGTGCACAAATCGAACTGGGTTCCGTTTGCGCCTTCTGGATTCAGCGGAATTGTCACGGGCGGCGCAATCGTATTTTTCACTTACATCGGATTCGATTCGGTTTCCACGGCCGCCGAAGAGGCCAAAAATCCGCAGCGCGATTTACCTATCGGAATTATCGGATCGCTGATCGTTTGCACGATACTTTACGTCGGCGTGTCGATTGTTTTGTTGGGCATGATGAAGTACACAACGTTCGGTTCTGGCGAAGCGGCAGATTC
This sequence comes from Candidatus Acidiferrales bacterium, assembly GCA_036008485.1. GTDB lineage: Bacteria > Acidobacteriota > Terriglobia > Acidiferrales > UBA7541 > DASTCZ01. The sequence goes on from DASYNR010000119.1 coordinate 1,496, forward strand.
GCCGGTCGCTTATGCGCTGAAGCATCTCGGGGCGAATCGCTTCGCAACGTCCACAATTATTATTGGCGCGCTGATGGGAATGATTTCTTCCCTGCTGGTTTTTCAGTACGGACAGGCGCGCATTTGGTATGCGATGTCACGCGATGGACTTTTCCCAAAGATATTTTCCCGCGTGCACATCAAATTCAAGACTCCGCACTATTCAACATGGATCGCAGGATTTGCGGTTGGACTTCCTTCGGGTATATTTGCGGTGAGCGACGTGGCGGATCTTTCCAATATCGGAACTCTGTTCGCGTTTGTACTTGTCTCGTTGGGCGTGATTTTGCTGCGGCGTAATCAGCCGGATCGGAAGCGTGGATTCCGCGTTCCATTTGTGCCGTGGTTCCCGCTGATTTCGATTATTCTGTGTGGCGGATTAATGACGGGACTTACCGTAATCACCTGGATTCGTTTTATCGTGTGGCTGGTACTCGGGCTAATAGTTTATTTCGTGTACAGCCGCAGACACAGCGAATTCGCGCCGGGAAATGAGGGCGCAGCTCAATGATGCAGCGTCGACAACGATTCGTAGCAGCGCTCACGTTTGTAACAATCGCGGCGCTCACGCTTCCTGCGATTGCAGGCGCGTGGGGCGCAAACGCACATCGACTGATCACAAATAAGGCGATCGACACGTTGCCGGCAGAAATGCGCGGCTTTTTTGAAAGCAATCGCGTGCGGATTCTGGCGATGGTGACTGATCCGCTGGAATCGCTCGCGAAAAACCCCGCGGAAAAGAAATTCCACGTGCTCTATTTGAATCGATATTCGCCTTTTCCTTTCGATTCCCTTCCGCGAAACTATAAAAAAGCTGTCGCGAAATTCGGCCTCTCGAAAGTGGAAGCGAACGGCGTGCTGCCGTGGCAAATCGGCGTCTACAACGAAAAATTAACGGACGCTTTCCGGAAGCAAAATTGGGATGACGTGCGTCAGTACTCCACATTGCTCGCGCATTACGTCGGTGAAGCGCAGGATCCTTTCAACACCGCGGACTTTACCGAAACTCGCGCCGCACTCGCGGGCGCGGACGAACGCTTTGACACGAATCTTGTCGATCGCTACTCGCTTTTTTTTCCCATGCGCCCGAACGACGCGCACTACATTGGCGATCCGACCGACAACGCGTTTGAGGACTGCTTCAGCTCGCATAGCTGGCTGCAAATTATTTTATTGGCCGACCGCCGTTCGCGCGCCGGCCTGCCGGATTTCACCGACGAATATTACGACCGCTTTTACAATCAAGCGGGCGCGGTTGTGATTCGTCAGCTTTCCGACGCAGCTACCGAGGTTGGCTCCTATTGGCTCACCGCGTGGACAAACGCCGGCAAACCTGCGTTGCCACACTAGACGCGCATCGTGGCGATTCCTTCCAGTCGGCCTGACGATTCTATTTCATCTGAAAATTTGCGCATCCTAATCGCAGCCGTTCCAAAGGCAGAATTGCATCTGCATTTGGAAGGTTCCATCGCTCCGACTACGGCAGTTCGTCTTGCGGCGCGTCATGGAGTTGTGATTACGGAAGAAGATGTGCGTGAGCGTTACGCTCCCGGCGATTTCACTAAATTCCTAGAAGGCTTTAAGTGGGTCACATCTTTTCTGCGAACTCCCGCAGATTACGCGCTAATCACCGAGCGGCTGGCGGATCATTTACTGGCGCAGAATGTTGTCTACGCGGAAGTGACGCTTTCGATCGGCGTCATGCTTCTTCGCAAACAAGACGCGCTGGAGAATTTCGCGGCGATTCGTGATGCGGCGGCGCCTTACGAGTCGCGCGGGCTGCGAATGCAATGGATATTCGACGCGGTCCGTCAATTCGGCGTGGCCGCGGCGGACGAAGTCGTGGCGCTGGCTGCGCGATGCGTGCGAGACAATGTTGTTGCCTTCGGAATTGGCGGAGATGAACTAGCGCTGCCCGCGAAAGATTTCGTAGGCGTTTACGAGCGCGCCGGCGCGGCCGGTCTTGGAAAATTAATTCACGCCGGCGAAATTGGGAATGCAGCATCAGTGCGCGAGGCTGTCGAAATTCTCGGCGTTACGCGAATAGGGCATGGCATTGCAGCGATGAATGATCCAAGCGTCATGAATTTCTTAACGGAACGCGGAGTTACGTTAGAGCTATGTCCCACGAGCAATATTCGTACGGGCGCATTGGCGCGGCAATTTGGGAAGCCGTCTGCGCGCATTGAAGAACATCCACTGAAAATGTTTTTTGAGCGCGGATTACAAATCACTCTTTCAACGGATGACCCGGCAATGTTTGAAACGACGTTGCTCGAAGAATATGCGCAAGCGGCGAGCAAAATCGGAATGTCTGCGAATTCTCTGTTGCGCGTTGCGGAGATGGGATTTCAGAATGCGTTCGCTACGGATGAAGCGAAGACGGCCTACGTGAATTCTCTGCGCGCGATTCGTGCCAAGTTTGGATTTCGAGTGTGGGAATAATCGGCCTGGGGCGCGCGCTTTGTTTGCGCAGCGGGCGGGTCGCCCTTCGGCTTCGCTCCGGATAAACAGACCCGCCCCTACCAGTTCGCGCTAGGAGTGAGTCGGCGGCTGATTGCCGGGATGGAACTTCTTGATCGCAGTCGCGCCGAAGGTGATGAAAAGCACAAGTGCAATTCCCTGCGCGATAAAAAATGGCGGTTCTTTTTGCGTTGGCGCCAGGGAATGCAGGAACGAAACTTTCGCGAAACCCTGCGCAACCAATACGAAGAAATTTAGGTACAGAGCAAACACGGCGCTGACGGCATAAATTCCACGTGATGCGCCGGAGAGATGGAGCGCGTAGCGCGCGATGATCGCGATGAGCAGCACAACCAGAGAAACAATTCCGATGATGATGCCGGGCGTGATGTGATCATTGGGAAAAAGAAATCCGCCCGCGCTCGTTAATATTGAAGTCACCAAAAATATCGATGTCATTCCGCTCATCTTCTTGGAGGCGAAAAGTCCAAACACCACGATGAATCCGGTGAAAATAGCGATCAAGCTCAGCACCACGTGTAGCATTGTGTACGTTGCCAACGACATGCCCAGAATCATCGCGTCTACCCTCCCAAGAAGAAGTTGACCATGCCCCAGTGCGCGGAGACTAACACAAACCACCGTGCGTACAAGTTGAATCGCGATTTCTCGACGCGTTCTCTCTGTGTGAAATCGGGATTCGGAGGTTGGCCGCCGCTCTTGATATACTGATTGCATGAAAGCACATGTTTGGGTGATGCCGAAAACAACCGTTCTCGATCCGCAAGGTAAAACAATTCAGCATGCGCTCGCTTCGCTGGGACATTCGCGGGTGCGCGAAGTCCGCCAGGGAAAGTTTTTCGTGCTGGACTTGGATGGCGTGACGCGCGACGAAGCACACGCCGAAGTCGAGCGCATCGCCAAGGAAGTCTTAACGAATCCCGTAATTGAAGAATGCCGCTTTGAGATTATCGGCTAGCCCCCGTTTAAGGTAAGGAACTTCCGTAATGCTGCGGTCACAGTTTCGCGGTGCCGCTGTGCTACGCTATTTCTCGAACGAATTGCGTGCGTCTGCGCGTATGGGCGCGCTCAGCGTGTCAATTTTAAACAGCGCCCAAACTGGAGATTCTCTCGTGTGCGGAATAGTCGGATACATCGGCCCTAAAAAAGTTGTGCCCCTTATTCTCGACGGGCTTCGCCGCCTGGAATATCGCGGCTACGATTCCGCCGGAATCGCCGTGGTTGACGCCGACGGCAAAATGGATCTTCGACGCGCTTCGGGAAAACTCCGCAACCTTGAAGAAGTAATCCGGCTTTCTCCAATCGACGGCACCTATGGTCTGGGCCACACTCGCTGGGCCACGCACGGCCGGCCCACGGAAGAAAATGCGCATCCGCATCGGGATTGCACCGGCAACATCGTCGTTGTGCATAACGGAATCATTGAAAATTACATGGAGCTGAAAAAGCAGCTCATCGCTGAAGGCCACAAATTTGTAACGGAAACGGATACGGAAGTTGTCGCTCATCTGGTGGAAAAATATATGAAGGATGGCGGTCCGCTGGAAGACGCAGTGCGGAAAACTGTGAAGCAACTTCACGGTGTTTACGCGCTGGCCATTCTTTCCACTCACGATAAAAATAAAATTGTTGCCGCGCGCCTCGGGCCTCCGGCAGTGATCGGCCTTGGTGACGGCGAATATTTCGTAGCCAGCGATATTCCCGCCGTGCTGTATCACACGCGAGATATTTTCTTCATGGCCGATGGCGATATGGTTGTGCTGACTCCGCAAGGCGTGCGCACGATGGATTTTGAGGGGCGTCCCGTGCAGCGCGCCGTGCAACACATTACCTGGGACCCGATCATGGCGGAAAAAGGCGGCTTCAAACATTTCATGCAGAAAGAAATTTTTGAGCAGCCACGAGCCGTGCGGGACACGCTGAATGGGCGCATCTCTCTGGATTCAGGAAAAGTTTTCCTGGACGAGATGGACATCAGCGAACAGGAATTCAAAGAGTTCGAGAGCGTGAAAATTATTGCTTGCGGCACAAGCTGGCACGCAGGGCTCGCAGGCAAGTTTATGATCGAGCGCCTTGCGCGCCTGCCTGTGGAAGTGGACTACGGCAGCGAATTCCGATATCGCGATCCCATCGTGAAGCCGAAGACTCTCGCGATTTGCATCAGCCAATCCGGCGAAACCGCGGACACTCTTGCGGCACAACGCGAGGCCAAACAAAAGGGAGCGAAAACGCTGGCGATTTGCAACGTGCAAGGCTCGATGATCACGCGCGAAGCGAACGGCACAATTCTGACTCATGCCGGACCGGAAATTGGCGTGGCCTCAACGAAAGCATTCACCGGACAGCTCACCGCGCTCACTCTGATTAGTCTCTATTTGGCGCAGGTACGCGGGACGGTTACTGTTGATTGCGCGAAAAATCTGATGCAGGAACTCACTCGCCTGCCGCACAAGATGGAAACTATTCTTCAGGGCGACGAAGCCGGAATTTACGAAAATCTGGCGCGCGAATTATTCCGCTATTCGGATTTTCTGTATCTGGGACGCGGAATTCATTATCCGATGGCGCTCGAAGGCGCTTTGAAATTGAAAGAAATTTCGTACATTCATGCCGAAGGGTATCCGGCGGGCGAAATGAAGCACGGTCCCAACGCACTGATCGACGAAAATTTGCCGGTCGTAGTGCTGGCCACACGCGATCAGAACGATCCGGAATCCATGACGCGCTACGAAAAAAGCGTTTCCAACATTAAAGAAGTAAAAGCGCGCGACGGAATTGTGATCGCGATTGTCAGCACCGGCGATCAACTGGCGCGGGAAGCATCCGATCACGTGATTGAAATTCCCATGGCGCCGGAACTTTTCGCGCCAATTCTGGAAATTATTCCGCTTCAACTTTTGGCCTATCACATCGCCGTACGGCGCGGGTGTGACGTGGATCAGCCGCGCAATCTGGCGAAGTCAGTGACCGTCGAATAGCGTGCGGGCAAATCTTGCCATTGCTTTTTCTCGTAACTCACTATAAGAATACTGGCCGCATGAAAGTTCCCTTCTCTATCGGGCAACGAAGTTTGCTCATAATCGGCGCGACACTGATTGCCGGCATGATGCTGATCGCCCAGCCCCGGCAATCTGGAAAAACATTCACGTTGTCCGGAGTGACAATTTCAGGCGCCAAGCGATTCACGCAGGAGCAACTTGTTTCCGCTAGCGGCTTGAAAAAAGGTCAGCAGATTGATTTGCCCGCGATTGACGCCGCAGCAGATCGCCTCTTTAAGTCCGGCGCGCTCGCAAGCATCAGCTACACCTATCGCATGTTGGGCACATCGATGGAAGTGCAGTTCAAACTTGCGGAAGCCGCGAAGTTCGTGCCCTGCACTTACGACAATTTTGTGTGGTTCACTGACGACGAGCTAGTTGCCGCCGCGCGCAAAGAAGTTCCTCTTTTCGATGGCTCACTGCCTATCGGTGGCGAGCTTCCCAATCAAGTTTCCGAATCGCTTGAACATTTCTTGCAGGGACACTCGATCAAGGGCAGCGTAAGCGCCACCATCCGTGGTTCTCTGGGAGGAACTGTCAGCGGTTACGATCTCCGCGTTATCGATGTTTCCATCCCGGTTAAGTCGGTGAGCGTGAAAGGCGGTCCGGTCGCACAGGAATCATTGGCAAAGGCAATTCACATAATATCGCTTTCGGATTATTCGCGTTCCGTTGCGAACGGCGTGGGTCAATCAGGACTGACCGAGGCCTATCAGGACGAAGGCTACCTTCAAGCGAAATTTTCCGATCCGCAAGTTGTGATGAAAGATCCGCAGGGCCACGACGCGTCGCTGGGCGTCACTTTGATCTATGACGTGATTCCCGGCCCGCAATTTCATTCGACCGGCGTGACCTGGAGCGGCAATTCGGCGCTGTCGGAATCTGATTTGTCACAGCTTATGGAAGTGAAGCCGGGCGACATCGCGAGCCGTGAAAAATTGTACTGGTCCTGGGTAGCTGTTCACGACCGCTACGGCAAGGATGGTTATCTGGCGGCGCATGTGGAGACAACGCCCGAATTCGACACTGCAAAAGCGCAAGTGCACTATCAAGCGAAAATATCCGAAGGCGCTCAATATCATATGGGAATTTTTAGCGCCACTGGCGTGACAGAAATTCTGGCGAACAAATTGAAAAATGTATGGAGATTGCGCACCGGCCAGATCTACGACGCCTCTTATGAAAAAACTTACGTCGAGAAGGACATGGGAGAAGTGATGAGGCCAAGCGCGACGTCGCGATTCACAGTTACTGTGAATCGAAAAATAAATCAGGAAACGCATGTGGTTGACGTCGAACTGGAAATCAAGTGAGCCGCGCCAGCGCATTCAAATGCTAAACTGGCCTGAAACATGGGCCGAAAATCTCGTACAATGGAACGCGTGAAAGGCAACCGATTGCACACCATTCGGTTTCATACTCGTATGACCTTCCGAACGATTCTGATGATTGCCGCATCGGCGATGTGCGCGATTACAGTGCACGCGCAGACGCCGACTCCTTCCGCAACGGCGAAAATTGCCTCTATCGAAGTAAGCGGCTCGAAAAAATTTACAAACGCGCAGGTGGCTCAAGCCAGCGGACTGAAAATCGGCGACGTTGTCGGTAAAGAAGAATTGCAAGCGGCGGCGAATCGGCTGGCGGCGTCGGGAAATTTCGGCGAAGTCAGCTACCGCTTCACCACGGATACGGCAGGAATTCACCTGACCTTTGAGGTTGCGGAATCCGCGGGCGTGCCGGTGATCTTCGACAATTTTCCGTGGTTTACGGATGAAGAACTGACCGCAGCGTTGCAACAAAAGTTAGGCTCGTTCGACGGCACCGCGCCACGGCAGGGAGCACACCTGGATGCCATCGCAGAAGCGCTGGTGAATATTCTTCCGACTCACGGAATTCACGGCCGCGTTTCGCATACGCTGGTCGAATGGCCCGACGGCGGCCAAGTGATGCAATTCATCGTGGAAGGAAATCCAGTGCCGGTGCACGCCGTGGATTTCTCCGATCCGCTGGCCGCAAAATCTCTGCAAGTGACCGCGCAACTTTCGGAAGTGGTGGGCCATCCCTATTCGCGGCTCACGATGGCGCTCTACGCGTACGAAGAAGTTCGCGCCGCCTATCAAGGCGCGGGATATTTGAAAGTTGCATTCCCGGCGCCATCGGCAACTCTTGTCGCTTCCACAAGCGGCGGCCACGTCGACTCGGTGCGTATCGCGCAGCCGATCAAACTCGGCCCGCTCTATCACTTTGGCGGAGTCACCTGGACAGGAAATACCGCTTACAGCACAACCGCGCTGAACACCATGGTTCCGTTCTCCCCAGGCGTAGTGGTTGACGGAAATAAAATTCAAGGCACGTGGTATGCGATTACGCGCTCGTACGGTCATATCGGCTACATGGAAGCGCTTCTCGATCCGACGGCCACGCTGGACGACGCCGGCGAAAAAGTCAGCTATCACGTAGAAGTAAAAGAAGGCCCGCAGTACAAGATGGGACAACTTATCCTTACCGGGCTTTCACTTGACGGCGAGAAGAAATTGCGCGCGGCCTGGACCCTCGCGACGGGAACCGTTTTCGATCAAACTTATTTTGACGATTTTCTCACGAAAATTGCCAAGCCCACACCGGCGATCTATGGAAATATTCCCGTCCATTACGAAAAGGTCGGTCAGTTGCTTCGGCGCGACGAGGATAAACATACGGTCGATGTGCTGATTGATTTTCAGTAGGAGCTTGTTCACCGCACCGCAAAGTCTTGCTTCCCTGCGCTATACTTCCAAGTGATGCTGGCTGCTGCAATTAACAAACAGGATCGCCTTCTGGCGGATTTGCGTGCGCTTCCGTCGGCGATCATCGCGCTCTCCGGCGGAGCGGATTCGGCGTATCTCGCATGGGCGGCGTGGCGCGCGCTAGGCGTGAACGCGCTTTGCGTCACGGCGATCTCCGCAAGTTATTCCGCGCACGATCGCGAGCAAGTGGAACTTTTTCTGCGCAATACTCCTGTGCCACATATTTTCATCGAAACGAATGAGCTTTCCGATCCGCGTTACACCGCAAATAATTCTGAGCGCTGCTACTTCTGCAAGGACGAGCTTTTCGCCGCGCTCGATGCCCTTGCGACCGAGCGCAATATCGGTGCGGTCGCGTACGGAATCAATGCGGATGACACGAGCGATTTTCGTCCCGGCCATCGCGCGGCGAGCGAGCATCGCGTGCTCGCGCCGCTGCTAGACGCGGGGATGACCAAACCCGAAATTCGGGAACTGTCGCGCGCAGCCGGTTTGCCAACGTGGAACCGCCCTGCATCGGCGTGCCTTTCCTCACGAATTCCCTACGGCACACGCGTTACCATCGAAAATCTGGCACAAATTGAAAGGGGCGAAGCTGCGCTTCGCGAAATGGGCTTCAAACAATTTCGTCTAAGGCATCACGATGTTTTGGCGCGGATCGAAATTGCTCAGGACGAATTGCCACGCGCGCTGGACTCGGCAATCTCGGCTGAAATTGTCTCGCGCATCAAACAAGTCGGCTACACGCAGGTGGAGATTGACCCGCAAGGCTACCGCCAGGGATCGCTAAATGTGCTCGCAGGAATCGGGCTAGCTGGAGCGCCGCGCGGCTAGTCAATAATCTCCGCAAAATCCACGGAACCGAATTCCTCGAACTTGCGTATCTTAGGGTGAGCGGCGCAGGCGCTAGCGCGGCGCTGCATCTACGCGTCAATCGAGGAGCCAACGCTCAAAATGGCACGCAAAATGATTTCACAGGGCTCAATTCTTGCGGCGATTTTATTCGCAGCGTTTAGCACCGGCTGCAGCATCGGCCCCGGCGAGACCGGTAGCTTCGATAAATCGTTCACGGTGACCGGCCCCGTACAATTGGAAGTAAATAACGGATCTGGCCGCGTGGAGATTCGCTCCGGACAATCCGGAGAAGTCCGCGTCCATGCGGACTACACCGTCTGGCTATCCTTCTTCGACGACAAGGACGACCACCTCGGCGAAATTCGCAATCATCCTCCGGTGGATCAACAAGGAAATCTGATCCGTGTCGAATCGCACGGCGACGTCTTCAATCATGTCCGAGTGGACTACACAATTTATGTGCCCGCCGCAACTGAAGTTCGCGCAAACCTCGGCTCGGGAAGCATGGAAGTGAACGACATTCAAGGCCCCGCAAACTTGCAGACCGGATCAGGACGCATCGGAGCGCACAGGATTCACAACGATGTTGAATCGAAGACGGGAAGCGGCTCGATCGAGCTGATTGATATTGCCGGGCGAACATCCGCGGAAACAGGTTCGGGGGGAATTGAACTCAGCCGCATTGATGGCGATGTTCACGCCACTACCGGCTCCGGCTCCATCCGAATGGATCGCACGCCCGCGAGAATTGTTACACACACCGGAAGCGGCACGATTACGATCAGCGGCGCGGGAAATGATTTGCGCGCCAGCACAGGATCGGGCAGCATTCGCATCGACGGCAATCCCGCACCGAGCAGTTATTGGGATATTCACGCGAGCTCCGGCGGCATTTCATTGACGGTTCCAGGCGACGCTGGATTTCGCGTCCACGCACGCTCCGGGTCCGGCTCAATCGAAACCGATTTGCCGGTCACGATGGAAGAACTAACCGGGCGACACGAGATGCGCGGGCGAATCGGCAACGGCTCGGCCAGCGTTGACCTTCAAACGGGCTCC
>DASYNR010000120.1:0-3105 GCA_036008485.1 Candidatus Acidiferrales bacterium
CCCGATTCAATGTTATTCGCTCGCGCTGATTCCTCTGTTGGGTCCAGGGCTCTCGCAGTGGATGTCGCGTGACGTACATTTTCGGAATTTAGGCGGCAGCGACGGCAAGAAGGAACAGAGTCCATTCGCGGCGATCGTCAGCGGATTCCTTCTCGGTTTCGCCTTCGCGTTGGGTTGGACGCCCTGCATCGGCCCGATTCTGACAACCGTACTGGCTTACGCCGCCACGCAGCAAAACATCGCGCGAGGAATATTTTTACTGGCAATTTATTCGGCGGGCCTTTCGATTCCGTTTCTTCTCACTGCGCTGGGCATCAGCCAGTTTCTAAAGTTCTATCAAAAATTTCGCAAGTATGTGCAGATCGTCGAAGTGGCCAGCGGATTTTTGCTGCTTGGTATTGGCTTTCTTATTTTCACAAACCGCTTTCTCTGGCTTTCAGGTAAACTAGCATTTCTGAATCGATTCGTGCAGTAGAGATGCGCGCAACAATCATCGGGAGTTATAAATGAAAAAAGTTCTAGCAGTCAGCATCACCATCGCCGTTCTCATAATTGTCGTCTTCATCTTGAATCGCGAACTTCCGCAGGCCACCACCACGGTATCTGCCACTGATGCCAAGACCGCCGCGGATAGCTCGATTCCCGTTAACGATCTCGTTTTCAAGGATCTCGACGGCAAGGACCTAAAACTTTCCGACCTGAAAGGCAAAGTGGTCCTTCTGGATTTCTGGGCAACCTGGTGCGAGCCTTGCAAAATCGAAACGCCCTGGCTGATCGATTTGCAAAATCGATACGGCTCAAAGGGTCTCGTCGTCGTGGGCATTGCAATGGACGAAGGCGGACAGAAAGTCGTCCAGCCCTACACGCAAAGTTCGAAGTTTGAAATGGACGACGGCACAAAGCTCGCCATCAACTATCCGGTCGTGCTGGGAAATGACACTTTGAGCGACAAATTCGGTGTCACCGGATTTCCAACCAGTGTCCTGATTTCCCGCGACGGCAAGCTCGTGAAAATCACTTCGGGCATTGATGAAGGCCGCGACGGCATCGAGAAGGACATCAAGAGCCAAATGTAAGCGATCCTGTCCGGGACTCCAGACGCCTACTCGCGTCTGGGGTCCTTGTATTACCTTCATTTCCTTGCCTGTTACGCCCCGCTGAAACTATTCTTCCCCTCTGGCGTAGTACTAAATGAAGGTATAAGCTCGCTCAAATTCAATCGTGAAAGCACTTCAACAGCTTAAAGAAGCCGCGCTGCTCGCTCTGCATACGTTGCGCGAGCACAAGATGCGTTCATTCCTAACGCTGCTCGGCATCATTTTGTCCGTCGCCACATTAATTGTGGTCATCGCGCTCATCAATGGCGTGGATCGCTACATCGGCGAACGCGTCGCCACTCTGGGCACCAACGTTTTCCAGGTCACTCGATTTCCGTTGATCACCAACGCGCAGCAACTCGTTCAGGCCACGCGCCACAATAAAATTATTACCTGGGAAGACTACGAATTTCTTCGCGATAATTTGAAGCTGCCTCGCCGCGTCGGCGTGCAAGCCTCGAACAGCACCCGCGCCAGCTCCAACGGAGTTTCTATCGATCAAATCACTCTGCGCGGCGTCACCGCGAATATGGGTGACATGGCCATCGTCACACCGGCCGCCGGCCGCTACATCATCGACTCTGACGACGCGCACCATTCGCAAGTAGCCATGATCGGCCCCGACGTCGCCGATAAATTATTTCCGGGACTCGATCCACTTGGCCGCATGATCGAAATTGATGGCCGTCCCTTTACCGTCATCGGCGTCGGCAAGCCGCTCGGAACCGCGTTCGGCAATTCGCAGGACGCCTACGCCTACATTCCCATCGAAACTTTTATCGAAATTTACGGCAGCAGGGTTGCGCTCACAGTTATCGTCGAAGCGCGCGGTTCTGACTGGATGGATCGCACGCAGGAGGAAGCGCGCCAGTTGATGCGCGCGCGCCGCCACCTGAAGCAAACCGAAGACGACACCTTCGCCATCCTCGGATCCGATGCGCTGCTCGATTTATTCCGCAATCTGACCGGGTCCATTGCCAGTGCGATGGTTGGCATCGTTTCAATTTTCGTGGTTATCGGCGGCGTCGTGATCATGAATGTGATGCTGGCCAGTGTTACCGAGCGCACCCGCGAAATTGGCATGCGAAAATCCGTGGGCGCCACACGCACAAATATTCTGATGCAGTTTCTAGTGGAATCATCCGTGCTCTCCGGAGTCGGCGGCATATTCGGCTTAATTCTCGCGTGGCTTCTTTCAGTGCTGGTCGAGGCGACCACGTCCGTGCCGATGTTCATTCCACTCAGTGCGGTCGTGCTGGCGCTGGTGGTATCAACTTTGGTGGGATTGTTCTTCGGAATTTATCCGGCGCAGAAAGCTTCCAAGCTGAATCCCATCGAAGCTATGCGGCAGGAAAGCTAAAAGAGGTCGTAAGCGAAAAATATCATGCGAATGGCCTGGGGAGAAAACGTGCGGATGGCTTTTAACAACCTCCGCGAAAATAAAATGCGCTCGGTGCTCACCGTGCTCGGTGTGGTCATTGGCGTCACCGCGCTCATCACGGTTTCTTCTGTGCTTGTCGGGCTCGACGCATCGATCCATGACTACCTTAGCGAATTTGGCCCCGATACAATTTTTATTTTCAAATTTAATGCGGGCATTCGCGGCAAGCTCACTCCAGAAGAATTGAACCGCAAGCCGCTCACTCTGGATGACGCTCTGGCCATCAAAGCAGAATGTCCCGCCGTGAAAGACGTAGACGTTCAAGCTCTCCAAAAATTTGTTCCAAACGGCCTTCCGCCCACCGCGGTTGCCCGATATGAAGGCCGCGAAGTTACGAACGTGAATTATCGCGGCACACTGCCCTCCGCCGTTGACGTTTATTCCCTGCGCCTGGCAAAAGGCCGCTACTTCACGGAATCAGAAAATCAACATCGCGCCGACGTCGCCATCATCGGCAATGACGTCTCCAACTCCCTTTTTCTCGGAGAGGATCCGCTTGAGAAGGAAATTCAAGTTCGCGGCACTCTCTACACTATTATCGGCGTTGAAGAAAAACGCAAAGGCGGT
>DASYNR010000121.1:0-4157 GCA_036008485.1 Candidatus Acidiferrales bacterium
ACATTTGCGGCGTAATACAAAGTGCGTTTATCAACGGGAGAAAAAATTAGCGGCTGCGTCCGCACGCTGCGGAATTTCGCGGACGCTTGCACGATGGGAGTAATTTTCTGAACTTGTCCGGTTACCCAATCGTATTTGGTAACGTCCGTTCGTCCTGAGCCGTAAATAATATTTGGATTCGTCGGGTCGGGCACGGAATATCCATACTCAATTGTTCCAACGGGATGCCAATCGCGAAAAGTAATTTCGCCGTCGTTCCCGCGGCTGGAAATGCACAGAGAGCCGCTATCCTGCTGGCCGCCGCAAACGCGATACGGAAATCCATTGTCCGCGACAACGTGATAAACCTGCGCGGTCGGTTGGTTATACCAGGAGCTCCACGTGCGTCCCCAATTTGAGCTGACCAGAGCGCCTTGATCGCTGACCAATTCGATTATTTCCGGATGATTTGGATTAATCCAAATATTTTGGTAGTCGTCGCCGCCCGGAGCGCCGCGAATTCCGGTCCAGGTTTTTCCGGCGTCGGTGGTGCGCCATGTTACGGTGCTGGTCACGTAAAGAACATCAGGATTTTTCGGATCGATTCTCGGCACGGGAAGATCGCCGCCGCCAATTCGCGAAGCGGGACGCGTATCCGTAGTGGCGCGCGTCCAACTATCGCCGCCATCATCGGATCGCATAATTGTGACACCGCCGCGAAGAGACGCAACGCTGGCGTACATGCGCTTTGGATTGCTCGGCGAAATTGTTACGTCAACTTGCCCGACATCTTCCGGCAAACCTTTGGTCACAGGATTCCAAGTTGTGCCACCATCGGTGGATTTATAAAGTCCGCCAACTTTGTTGTAAGTGTTTGCGTCTTCCCACGGTCCCTGACGCGTGGACCAGAGCGACGCGAAAACTATATTTGAATTCTTGGGATCGATCTCGACATCGTTTCCGCCAGTGTCGTCATCGCGCCCAAGAACTTTTGTGAATGATGCTCCTCCATCCGTAGAGCGGTAAATTCCGCGCTCCGCATTTGCTCCGTATGGATGGCCAAGCACGGCAACGAAAACGCGATTCGGATCTTTCGGATCGATTGCCACCGCGGGAATTTGTTGTGCGTCGTGAAGGCCGAGATGCTTCCAAGTTTTCCCGGCATCCGTGGATTTGTACATTCCGTCGCCAATCGCGAGATCGGGGCGCGGTAATCCTTCGCCGCAACCGACATAAATAATGTTGGGATCGGAATCCGCGACGGCAATCGCGCCGATGGAGCCTGTAGGCTGATCGTCAAAAATCGGCTCCCAAGTTTCGCCGTAGTCGTCCGACTTCCAAACGCCGCTATCCACGCCGCCAATATAAAAAACATTTGGCTGGCTGGGAACACCGGCGAGCGCGCGAGTGCGCCCAGCGCGGAACGGGCCGATGTTGCGCCAGCGCATTTCCTGAAACATTTTTTGGGAAAACTGCGGCTGAGAATTTTGCGCGGCGCGCGGGCTCGGCGTTCCCGCCGAAAGCCACGCGGCCATAATTCCAGTTGTTAACACCACTATTGCGGCTAGTACGCCGAATCGCGCGAATCGAAACTTGCTTTGCGTTGAAATGCGGTTCATCCGTCGCCTCCGAGGAAGCCCGAATATACAACCGCGGCGCGGCGCGCACAACGCTCAAAACATTATTCGTTCCGCAAGGCGTTCATGGGTTCGACTCGAGTGGCTCGGCGAGCGGGAATGTAGCTGGCGAGCAGCGCAACAGTCGTCAACGTGACGGCAACGGCGGCATAGGTGGCAAAATCCACAGGTTTCACGTTGAACAGAAGACTCGTGAGATAGCGCGTCAGTCCCAACGCCGCCAAAATTCCTATTCCGATTCCCATCCACGCCAAAATCATCCCCTGGCCAACGACGAGGCGCAGCACATTTGCGCGTGTGGCACCGAGCGCCATGCGAATTCCAATTTCGTGCGTGCGCTGCGCGACGGTGAAGCTGAGAACGCCGTAAATTCCCACGACCGTCAATCCGAGCGCGAGCGCGGCGAAAACGCCCATCAGCAGCGCGTCAAAATTCGGCGCGGCGACGGACATGCCGATCGCGTGTTGCATGGACATAACCAACATCACGCGTTGTTGTGGATTTACTTGCGCCACAATTTTGGGAAGTCCCGCCGCGATGTTGGTATTTTTATTGGTGCGAATCACCCACGCCGGAGGAGGGGCGCCGCCGTCACTGACGAGCTGTGATACGGGAACGTAAATCATGGAAGGTGCGTCATCCCTAAGAGTTTTGCCCTTCACATCTGCGACGACGCCGACCACTTCGCGCGGAAGTATTCCGTTGGTGTACAGCTTGCCTTTATACATTCCTATGATCAGATGCCCGCCGATTGGATTTTCGGCGCTCCACCACTTCCGAGCGACCTTCTCGCTGATGATCACGGCCGGCGCGGAGGATTCGTTGTCTGCGCTACCAAATCCGCGGCCTTGCAGTATGGGAATGCGCATCGTTTTGAAATAATCCTGGCTGATTTCGCGGACCTCCATGCCGCCAATGCTGTCTTCTATGTGGCCCTCGCGTTGGGTGGGCATATTGCCGCCACCCATGAGCGGCGGAACGCTGACGACCGCGGCTGAAACTACGCCGGGCAACGCCTGAATGCGGCTTAATATTTCCTTTTGGGAATTCCAAGTTTGCTCGCGCGGCGTATTCTTCGGGACCTTGAACGGTGTGGTCATTGTAATTACGTTTTCGGGATCGAAGCCCATGTTCTGATGCCGCAAGCGGTAGAGGCTTTCGATCAGCAGGCCCGCCCCAATCAACATGGTGACCGAGAGCGCCACTTCGGCAACGACCAAAACTTTTCCGCCGCGGTTTTGCGTACCGCCAGAAGAACCCCTTGCGGTTTCTTTGAGCGAAGAATTCAAATCCAGTTTTGACGTGCGCCAATACGATGCGAGACCAAACAGAATGCTGGTTGCAATCGTGACCAGCAGGGTGAAAGCAAGGACATATCCATCAAGTTTTATGTCGACGCTTGTGGGAAGAATGAACGGAATCGAAACGGTCAGCGTCTGCAATCCCCAAGATGCCGCAAGAAGTGCCGCCGAGCCGCCCAGCGTCGCGATCAGCAAACTTTCCGTGATGAATTGTTGCAACAACCGCCTGCGCCGCGCTCCGAGAGCTAGGCGAATTGCAATTTCCTTCTGCCGCGCATTCGATCGCGCCAGCAGAAGACTCGCCACGTTGGCGCACGCGACGAGCAGCAGCAAACCCACCGCTCCGAAAAGCATCAGCAAGCTGGGCTTTACGTCACTCACCAGCGAATCCTGGTAGCCAAGTGGCTCAATGTTTATCTCGCCTTGTGGATTCGTATCCTGCTTGCGAAATTGTTCGTACACCACCGCCAGATTCGCTCGCGCGTCGTGCAGACTCACATTTTCCTTCAACCGTGCAATTACTTCGGTGTTCGTGCCCTGTTCACCGGCGCCTAGACCGGGGCGCAACGGGATGAAAACATCCACGGGACCTTCGACAAACGTAAATCCGCGCGGCATTATTCCGACGACGGTATAGCTGTTGTCGCCTAAATTGATTTGGCGGCCGACAATTCCCGGATCCGCGCCGAAGGATTTTCTCCATGTTTCGTCGGTCAAGATTGCAGACATCGCGCCGCCCGGACGAGTTTCTTCCCGCATAAATTCCCGTCCGATTGCAGGACTTACGGCAATCACGCGAAAAAAATCGTCCGTCACTCGCATTGACGTGATCCAGTCAACTGACTCGCCATGCGCGACGCTCATGTCGGGTCCGTCCTGGAATCCCGCTATACTTTGAAATGAGCTGTTGTGTTCCCTGAAAAACTCGAACTGAGGAATGTTTAGCGCGCCAATCATTTCTCCGTCAGGCATTCTCCGTTGGAGTTCCACGATCAGACTCGGATCGGGATAGGGAAGCGGCCGAAGCAATACGGAATTAACTACCGAAAAGATCGCGGTGTTTGCGCCGATGCCGAGGGCAAGAGTGAGAACCGCGACGGCAGTGAACCCGGGATTCTTACGAAGCATGCGCGCGCCGAATCGAATGTCCTGCCAGAGTTGCTCCACGAATTGCGTGCCGCGTTCATCGCGGCATTCTTCTTTTGCTAGCTCGATGCCACCGAATTCGCGCATTGCGGAT
>DASYNR010000122.1:0-6920 GCA_036008485.1 Candidatus Acidiferrales bacterium
CGCCGCCCGGCGGCCTGGCCCTCCCGAACCTGCCCCGCCGCGCGAAAATCACAGAACGAATTGAACATCGCGGAGTTGCTGTTAGAATGGTCGCCATCATGTCGTCCATGCGTGAAGCCGTTGGAGTTTTGTTGGCAGGAGGACAGGGCGAACGCCTGTGGCCGCTGACGCGCGATCGCGCGAAGCCCGCCGTTCCCTTCGGCGGAACGTACCGCATCATCGACATAACGCTTTCCAACTGCGTAAACAGCGGTTTGCGGCGCGTTTTTGTTCTCACACAATACAAAGCTCTCAGCCTCAATCGACATTTGCGCCGCGGCTGGTCTGGAATTATGGGCCTCGGCGATTACATCGAAATTCTTCCGCCGCAAATGCGCGTTTCCACGCACTGGTATCAAGGCACCGCCGACGCCGTATATCAAAATATTTATTCCATCGGCAGCGAGCGCTCCAGCTACGTCATCGTGCTTTCCGGCGACCACATTTACAAAATGAATTACGAAAAAATGTTGCAGCAGCATGTGGACTCCGGCGCGCACGCAACCGTCGCATCGCTCGAAGTAAGTGTTGAGGACGCTGCCCACAAGTTTGGCGTACTTGAGACAGACAAGGATTGGCGCGTGCTTCGCTTCGAGGAAAAGCCCGCAAATCCGGCACGCTCGCGCTTGCATCCCGATAAAGTAAACGCGTCCATGGGAATCTATATTTTCAATACGCAGTTGCTGATTCCCATTTTGATTGCCGACTCGGAAGATCCAAACTCCTCGCACGACTTCGGACACGATATTCTGCCGAAAATTCTAGAGAAATACCGAGTGTTCGCTTACAACTTTGAAGACGAAAACAAGCAAGGGCCGCAATACTGGCGCGATGTCGGCACGCTCGACGCATATTACGAAGCGAATATGGATTTGGTTTCGGTCTCGCCGATTTTCAACTTGTATGACAAAGCATGGCCACTGCGCACCTGGCAGCAGCAATATCCTCCGGCGAAATTTGTTTTCAACGATCCCGACCGTACGGGCGCGGCGATCGATTCAATTATTGCGCCCGGCTGCGTGATTTCGGGCGGACGCGTTGTCAGGTCCGTGGTCGGCCTGGATGTGCGCGTAAATAGTTACAGCGAAGTGGAAAACTCCATTCTTTACAATCACGTGAGCATCGGGCGCCACTCGAAAATTCGGAATGCAATTATTGACCGGCACGTCAGTCTGCCCGAACGCACAGAAATCGGCTACGACATGGAAGCGGATAAGAAACGCTTCCATGTGAGCGAAGGCGGCGTAGTGGTAGTTGTGCGCGACGAATCCATGTTGGAAGAACCCGAATCCGAATAGCAGCCATCGTCGACATTTTCCAAATCGAAAACGGGAGAACGAATGTCCACCAAGATCGCGAAAGTTCACGGGCGGCAAATAATTGACTCGCGCGGAAATCCCACCGTCGAAGCCGACGTAATTCTCGAAGATGGCTCGCTCGGCCGCGCCGCGGTCCCTTCCGGCGCATCCACCGGAGAACACGAAGCTCTCGAATTGCGTGATGGCGATAAATCGCGCTACATGGGCAAAGGCGTTCTGAAAGCCGTCGCCAACATTAATAAGGATGTCGACGCCGCTGTGCGCGGCATGGACGCCACCGGCCAGCGCGAACTCGATCAGCACATGATTTCCGTCGATGGCACGCCGAATAAAGGCAAGTTGGGCGCGAATGCGATTCTCGCGGTCTCCATGGCTGCCGCGCGCGCTGCCGCCGCTTCGCAAAAATTGCCGCTCTATCGGTATCTCGCGAAATACTCCAGCGTCACTGGCGCAAATATTTTGCCCGTACCCATGATGAATATTCTTAACGGCGGCGCGCACGCCGATAACGCCGTGGACCCACAGGAATTCATGGCCATGCCGATCGGCGCAAAAAGTTTCAGCGAAGCGCTGCGTATGGGAGTGGAAGTTTTTCATAATTTGAAAGCGGTGTTACACAAACGCGGATATTCCACCGCCGTGGGCGACGAAGGCGGCTTCGCGCCAAATTTGAAATCAAATGAAGAAGCTCTAGAAGTTGTGCTGGAAGCGATCTTGAAGGCAGGCTATCAGCCGGGCGAACAAATCGCCATCGCGCTCGATCCCGCCGCGAGCGAGTTTTACGACAAAGCTAGCGGAAAATATATTTTCAAGAAATCCGATAAGTCCGAGCGCGCTTCCGAACAGATGGCCGACTTCTGGGCTGGCTGGGCGCGCCAATATCCAATCGTTTCCATCGAAGACGGCATGGCCGAAGACGATTGGGCGGGATGGAAATTACTGACCGACAAATTGGGCGCACAGATCCAACTCGTCGGAGACGATTTGTTCGTCACCAACACGCAACGCCTCGCGCGTGGCATCAAAGAAAAAATTGGCAATGCAATTCTCATCAAATTAAATCAAATTGGCACCGTCACCGAAACAATTGAAGCCATCGAAATGGCGCGGAAAGCCGGCTATGCGTCCATCGTTTCGCATCGCTCCGGCGAAACGGAAGACACTTTCATCGCTGATCTCGTCGTCGCCATGGGAACCGGACAAATTAAGACCGGCTCCGCGTCGCGCACTGACCGCATCGCGAAATATAATCAGCTTCTGCGCATCGAAGAAGAATTAGGCGCGACCGCGAAATTTCCCGGACGCAGCGCGCTAGCTCGCGGACGCAGCTAAAATGTCCAAGCGACCGCGTCCAATTATTTTGACTGTCCTCGACGGCTGGGGCTTTCGCGCTGAATCCGCCGGCAACGCCATCGCCCTCGCACGCAAACCAAATTACGACGAGCTCCTCCGCAAATTTCCCAACACTCTGATTCACACTTCCGGAAAATATGTCGGCCTGCCCGACGGACAAATGGGCAACAGCGAGGTCGGCCACTTGAATATCGGCGCCGGCCGCATCGTTCATATGGATAGCACGAAGCTCGATTTGATGATTCAGAGCGGAGAAATTTTCCAGAATTCTGTTTTGCTGGATGCGATGGCCCGCGGCCGCACGCGCCAGCTCCATCTGATTGGATTGCTCAGCGACGGCGGCGTTCACTCGCACATTGACCATCTTTTCGCTTTGCTGAAAATGGCCCGCGAACAAAAAGTTGAACGCGTATTCGTGCACTGCTTCATGGACGGGCGCGACACTCCTCCGCATAGCGGCGCCGAATTTCTCGATCAGTTGCAGCACAATTTGCAGGAATTTCAGGTCGGACAAATCGCCAGCGTCACCGGCCGCTATTTCGCGATGGATCGCGATAATCGCTGGGAACGCATCGAGCGCGCCTATCGCGCCGTGGTTCACGGTGACGCGCCCGTTCGTGTGGTCGACCCAATCGCCGCCGTTCGCGCCAGTTACGGTCGCGGCACAACCGACGAATTCATTGAGCCAATCGTCGTGACGAAGCCCATCGCGGCCGGCGAACCCGGCAGCGGCGAAGCTGTCGCCACCATTCGCGATGAAGACTCCGTCATCTTCTATAATTTCCGCGCCGATCGCGCCCGCCAGATGACACGCGCTCTTTCCGAACCGGGCTTCGACAAATTTTCTGATCCATCGCGCCCGAAAAATCTTCTGTTCACCGGAATCACTCAGTACGACAAAACTTTCACATGGATGAAATTCCTGCTTACGCAGGACAAACTCGATCACATCCTCGCGCAAGTTTTCGCCGATATGAATTTCAAAAATTTGCGCGTTGCTGAAACCGAAAAATATGCGCACGTCACATATTTTTTCAATGGTGGAGTCGAAAAACCTTTCGGCGGAGAAGAACGCATCCTCGTGCCGTCTCCAAAAGTTCCAACCTACGATCTAAAGCCGGAAATGAGCGCCGCGGGAATCGCAGACGCCGTCACCAACGCAATTCACAAAGGTGATTTCGACGCCATCATCATGAATTTTGCGAATGCCGATATGGTCGGCCACTCGGGCAATCTCGATGCCACTATCAAAGCCGTGGAAACTGTGGACGCCTGCCTCGGTCAAATCAAGAATGCATTGAATGACGCCGGAGAAACCGCGTGGCTAATCACCGCCGATCACGGCAACGCTGAAACGATGATCGATCCGAAAACCGGCGGGCCGCACACTTTTCACACAACGAATCCCGTGCCGTTTATCCTAGTTTCCAATGACTCGACCGCGCGCGTCCGCCCGGACGGCTCCCTGCAAGATATTTCGCCGACAATCCTCGGCGCGCTTGGCATTCAAGAACCAATCGAAATGACCGGGCGCGATCTTCGCGCGTCCCAATCCTGAAACTTTCCGAATCGGCCACTCGTCCGGAATTTAAATCGTTTACTTCGCGAATAATTAAGGCGCATACTATTTTGGGGGAGGGACTACGATGCAACTCACTCAGGTTTCCACGAAGCATTTTCATCGCCACACGGAAGCGCCCTGGTTTAAACCGATGCAGATGACGTCGCTGGTCATCACAGAAAGTCCCATCGCTCTGGCGATTACTGCGATTCTCATCATTTGTATGATTTCCGCGATCCCAGAATCGGCAATCTTTTTCCTCGGCGTATTATTGCTGGGCGCCCTCACTGGATTCGCTCTCTGGAAGCGCCACAGTTCCGGATTCTAGATTTCTCACACCTTCCGTTATATTCTGAATCACCAAAATGAACCTGCGATCGCCTCGCGAGACCAAGGTTGTCCTGTGCGTGCAATTCAATTTTACGTTCTGGCAAATTCCGCCTGAACTTCCCGCGGCATTAAAAAGTCGCTGGCCGGAAATGCGCGTCGTGCACGCGAAATCCTATGACGCGCTACCCGCCGAACTTCCCGACACAGATATTTTCGTCGGCTTCAATCTGCTGCCCAAGCAACTCGCAGCTGCACGAAAACTAAAATGGATTCACATCACTTCGGCGGGCGTCTCGCAGTTGATGCGCCCGGACGTGAAAGCCGCCGGCTTCGTTATCACAAACGCGCGCGGCATTCATGCCATCCCCATGGCCGAGCACACGATGGGCGCCATGCTCGCGCTCGCGCGAAAATTTCCGGACACTGTACATTATCAGGACAAAAAAGAGTGGGCGCAGGAACCGATTTGGCAATCGCGGCCATCGGAGCTTCATGGCGCAACATTATTAATCGTCGGCTTCGGAACGATCGGCGGCGAAATCGCGCGCCGCGCTCGCGCATTCGGTATGCGCATCGAAGCCGTCACCCGCTCCGGACGTGGCGACACAGCCTTAGCTGAAAAAATTTACCCGGCGTCGCAACTGCTGCTGGCATTGCCGAGGGCCGACTATATCGTGCTTGCCGCGCCGGACACGCCCGAAACACAACGCATGATCGGCGCGCGCGAATTAAGAGCGATGAAGCCTACAGCATACTTATTGAACATCGGACGAGGCGCTTTGGTGGTTGAAGCCGCGATGGTCGACGCGCTTGAACACAACACCATCGCAGGCGCCGCGCTCGACGTGATGGAAAAGGAACCGCTGCCGCAGGAAAGTCCACTCTGGAAAATGAAGAATGTTTTCATATCTCCGCATATCAGCGCCGTAAGCGAGATGCTCTGGCCGCGTCAAACGGAATTGTTAATTGAAAATCTCGAACGCTGGTTCAACGGACGCGAATTGAAGAACATCGTGGACCAGACGCGAGGCTACTAGCTCACGAACGCGCAGTTCACAAATTTTAACGCGGGAAAAGCTTCGCTCTAATCACCGACCGCAGCCTTGGCGGCCGTATATCCCTGCCGCGCATAAACAACAAACTTCACCTTCTTGCCCTTCTGGTTCGTCACAACCATCGGCCCGCCGTCGGCGTTCACCAATTCGACTTTGATCTTGTGATATTTTCCGTCCTGCGAAGTTGGCGCATATCCCAGGCTGTACTGATTGCGAAGACTTGCGGCAATCGTGTGCATGATTTCCGGAATCTGGCCGTCAAACTCCGGCGTCCACGCCTGCCCTCCGGTCAGATCGGCGAAAACTTTCATCTGTTGTTGCGCCACCTGACTCCTTATGCCTCCGATCGCGCCGCTGTTGTCCACCATCACCTGGCTCGTGCCGATCGTATAAATTCCCACATCGGATTGGCGCAACAATTTCATTGTGTTGTCGTACGTAAGTTTGCTGAACGTATCGTAGCCCGACGCAACAACAAGGATCGTCTTCTTTCCCTTAACTTCCGCAAGCCGGTCAATCGTTTCCCCAATCGCATCATACAGGCACGATTCGCTGTAGAGCGGCACCACCATTCGCCGTAGTTCCTGCAAGACTTCCATCGGGTCGTGAGTAAAATCCACGTCCACGCGCGTCTTCAAATCAAAATCTTCCAGCGCAATCCAGTCGTTCTTTTTCAACTGGTTCAGAAATGCCGACCCCCAATATGAGCTCATCTGCGCGTAATAATTCCCTGAATAAAGATGCGCTCTGAATTCAATCAGCAGCACGATGGTAATGGGCGCTTCGCCGGCCGGAGTAAAATTCGTAATAATTTGAGGTTTCCCATCTTCCAGAATCCGGAAATTTTCCTTCTTCAGCCCGGGCAAAAAATTCCCGTCGCCGTCCGTAACCACCGCGTCCACGTTCACGAGCTGCGCGTTCACGCTAATTTGATAATTTCCCTGCGGCCCTTGCTGGCCTTGCTGCTGCGCTGGCGGAGGCGGCGCCTGCTGGCCTTGCGCCTGGGCGGGGATCGCCGCCGCGGCATGCATTCCATGCGGCGAAACAATAATGATGAGCGTGAGTACGATCAAAATTGCGGACTGTAAAATAACTCGCTTCATATTTGTGCCTCGTCTATGAATTCAATGCTCACACGAACTGCGGACTTGTTCAATTCTCTAACGGCGTTTCCGAAACACACTTCTGACTCATCCCCGGCCATCCACAACCGACATGATAATATGATTCGCGTACTCACGAAGAGGTTTCCTAGCCGGAGGC
>DASYNR010000123.1:0-16550 GCA_036008485.1 Candidatus Acidiferrales bacterium
CCGAGTCCAAATTCCGGCTCGCTGGACTGATTGTAGAGGAAGCTGGCCTGCAAAATATTTTGCGGAGTGATGTTGACCTGTCCGCGCAGAAGATTATCGCCGGCCCAACTGGTGGCCATGTTCTGCCCTTCGGGCAATTCGTTGACAACGCTGTAAGAATGTTGAGCTGTGGATGCCATGGAAAACCATGCACGCCCTTTTTTGATTGGGCCGGAGATTGTGGTGCGCGGAAACCAGTTGGCGAAATGAGTGCCTTCGCGAAAGCTAATGAGCGGAATAAAATTTGTAGCTCCGAAACGCCACTGGTCGTCGCCGGCTTGCGTATCGAGCACAACAATTCCGGCGCCGCCGTGAGCATATTGCGCGCCGTACCCGCCGGTCTCGACCGTGGCGGATTGGACGGAGTCCACGTTGAGCCGCGGAGTGAAAGTGCCGTTCGCTGGATCATTAATTTCAAAACCATCGAGGAGAATTTCTGTTTGGCCCTGTCGAGCGCCGGCAATGTGAATGCGGCCGTTGGTATCCTGCAAGACATTCGGCATCGTGAACAAACTTTGCTGAAGATCGTGACTGGACGGAACGGGCGTATTCAGGACTTCGTGCTGAACGAGAGTTTCCTGGTGGCTTGTTGTGTCCGGATCGATCTGAACGGGCCCGGAACGGACGTCAATTTTTTGCTGGAGCTCGGTTTCGTGAAAGAGCTTGAATGTTGCATCGTTCACGCCGGATTTTAATTCGAGGACGGTAGCATCGGTGCGGAAGTAACCGGGCTTTGAGAGCGAGATGGAAATTTTTTCGCTGGCGATGGCAGGGATTTGAAATTCGCCGACGGCGTCTGTGTAAACGGTGAGAGATTCGATTGCCGGATCGAAGCCCCAACGCGCGGTGACTTCAACGCGGGCAACGGGAACGCCATCTTCGTCGGTGACTTTGCCGTGAACTTCTTTGGTTGGTTCTTGCGGAACTGGCTGCGCTACTTCTTTCGGGACTTCTTTGGGAATTTCCTGCGCGCGCAAGTTTACCTGCGGGAATGCGGTTAGCACGAAGGCGCAGAAAATCGTGACGAAAACTCCGGCCGATCGAAAAGACATTCGCGATCTGGACTGCATCCGCGCCGCCCTACTTGCGTCTGTAGACGTCGTAATTCTCGAGATGTTGCGCGAGCTGAAAATCACCGAGCAACAATTGCAATAGCTCTGCTTCATCTTCGTAAGGTGTTCCCTGAATTTGCAGGTTCCGTTTTACAACGAGCCAATTAATGTTGGCCGACTTTGCAACCGCTTGAACCCGTAAGGGACTGTACGGGTTGACCGTGTGGTCGAACATTAACACCGGAAAGCGCGGATGTCTCCCTGTTGTGTAATAAAAAAGATCTTCGCCGGGAATCATCAGGAGGCCGTCGTCTTTCGGAATCTCTTTTTCAGAGTAACGGACGAGTTCTTCAAATTGCGGAATCCACGCACCGCGGATGGAAAGTCCTTTTAGTGCGGGAAGATTTGAGCGAGTGATTTCGCCTTCCCAGACATTCGCGTAGGAGAGACGTTCTCTGCTGGCGACGTAGAATCCACCGGAGACGAGGAGAAATACGCTGATTATTGCGGCGAGAGATGAAGTGAACGTCGGTCCGAGTTGAGTGTGCTGCGCGAGTTCTGCGAACAGAATTGCGATGAGGATCATGAGTAGAGGCCAGATGGCATAGGTGGAGCCCCAGAGTTGTTGCGAGAGGAACGCGCCGAGAATTGTGCCGATCAAGACGAAAGGTAAAACTAAATTAATTCCCTGTTCGCGGCGGACGCGGAATAGTCCGACGACGAAGCAAACAATTAGGAGAAACGGCCAAAGAGCCAGGAGGCGCTCGGCGCGGGAAGATGGATCGTCATCGAGGAAAAGATAGATGACACTCCAGATGAATGGAGCGGAGATTAGAAGAATCGAGGCGACGGTTAGGATGCGCTTCAGTTTGCGTGCGCGCTTCAGGGCGATTCGCGTCAGGAATATTCCGGAGATGGCCGTGGCTAGCCAGATGAGCAAATCATAATTTTGAAATGGTTGGACCATGTCGGCGATTTGCGGGGTGCGGCGCACGGAAGCGAATTGGATCGTCCAGTGCCAGTAATTTTGGAGGCCGGCGAAGTAATGGATTAGGGCGAGAGCGGAGATGAATGCGGCGCATGCGCCAGTAAATATCCAGAGCGGCGGTTTGATGGATTTTGCGCGCCGCAGATTCAGCGCGACTAAAACTACTAGCGATACGCCGATGCATGCTAGAAAGCCGAGGCCAGTATTTTGTTTTACGAAGAGCGGGAGCAGGAGGACTGCGCCGCAACAAAATGCGCGCATTGGAGTGGCGCCTCGAATTTCGAGGCGTTGCAACAGCAGAATGCCGAGCAGAATTACGAGAGTGCAATCGGGATCGTAAAAAGGATGAGGGTAGATGGAATAAATTCCGAGGATGGCGAGAGGCGCGCTAAGCAGAAACGCGATGAGGCGGTAGTTGGTAACTTTGTTGCGCAGGATGTGAAGAAGAATGCGCCAGGTCAGGAGAGTTCCTGCGCCACCGGCTAGCGCGGCGTAAATTATGTGATGAAAGAAAACGTGGCCGGCGAGTTTGATGATGGCGGCTTGAATTAAAAATGTGATTGGGGCGTAGGGGAATGGAAAATCCTTGTACGGGACGTCACCGAGGGAGATGCGGTGCGCGTTTTCGAGGACATAGCAGAGATCCCAGAGGACGCCGAGGCGCAGATTTTGCCAGACGACCACAATTGCTGTGAGTGAGAAAAGCGCAATTGCGGCGAGAGTGTCCGCGCGGCGCCAGGGATCGGCGGGAATGATCGGATTGGAAATTTCGGTCGAGTCCATCGGATGGAGACGCTACGCGATTACGCGGCGCGCGATTCGATGGCGAGACTAACAGTACGCAAACGATCTCTGCAATTAAATTCAAATGAAATTTAAGTGGTGATGGATGATGCATCGAGGAGGGTTGGCCGGCGATAACCGGGGAAATGTTTAAGCGGCGATAAGTCGGACGAAATGGTGGACTGGCGCCGGGCCTGCGCCAGATTTCTTGAGCTTATTAAGTTTGCGACGAAGTGTTTGCGGATCCAAACCGGCGGAGCGGCAAACTTCGGGGAAATCCTTTTCATCACTAAACAGATACGATTCGGCTTCGCGTTGCGAGCCCAGCGGGCCGGAGACCCATTCTTCGACGGCGCGCGCGATTACAGCCGTCCAGACACGTTGCTCGGCGATCACTTCAATGTTCGATTCCGATATTGCGAACATGTGGCCCCCAGTGCTTACGCTTGTTCCACTACACAACTTACATAACGCACGAGCGTGGCCAAAGGGGCTTGAACGGTGCTAAATGGCGAAACGCGTAACTAGGTATGAAAGCAATGACTTGGCGGAGAGTGGGCGGTGCCAAAACGGGCATCATTGGTTGTGTAACAGCCGTAGTGTCCCGAATGTACACTACGGAGAAAAATGTGCCTAGTTGAAACAGTTGCAAACAACCTAGTTTAAAACGGCAACTCCGGAATTGCGGCACCGTCTTTTCGCGGATCTGACGCGCCGTAGTTTACTTTTGTGGCGAAGTCCCGCATAACTGCTTGTCCGCCGCCGAAGCGATTTGAATATCCGTTGCGCATTGTGAGTTGGTGTCCCTTTGCTTCGAGTTCGGCGCGGACATTTCCGGGAATGCGATTTTCAAGCTCGACGTCACAGCCGCCGAAAGTTCCTTTTGTGAAGCGGGCGGTTTCCATGGCGAGCTGAATATTTTGTTTGTAGTCCACGACGTGAGAAACGAATTGCGCGTGGGCCTGCGCTTGATTCCATCCGCCCATAATTCCGAAGGCGATGCGCACGTCACCTTGAGACATGAACGCGGGAATGATGGTGTGCAGTGGCCGCTTATTTCCGGCGAGCACATTTGGCGAATTGGGATCCAAACTAAAAAGCGCGCCGCGATCGTGAAGGACAAAACCTGTGCCGGGCGCAACGAGGCCGGAGCCAAAATTTTCGTAGTTGCTCTGGATGAGCGAGACCATGTTGCCTTCGCGATCGACTGTGCTGAGGTAAATCGTGTCACCGCCCGGAGGCAGCGGGGTTCCGGCTTCGACGGCGCAATTCGCTTTGTCCATATCGATTAATTTTGCGCGCTGGGCGGCGTAAGACTTTTGCAGCATGGCCATCGCTTCCTGCATGACGGCGGGATTATTTCTGGGTTCGCCAATATATTTTTGTAAGTCGGCATAGGCGAGTTTCTTTGCTTCGATCATCATGTGCAAAGTGCGCGTTTGATTTAGGGCGAACGGATTCGCGGGCGCTGGTTGTCCTGCCGGCGGAGGCGGCGGTTGCAGCGGAAAAGTTTCCATGATGTTCAGCATTTCGAGCGCGGCAACTCCCTGTCCATTGGGAGGCAATTCGTAAACTGTCCAGCCACGGTAGGTTGTGGAGATCGGTTCGACCCACTCGCTGGAATAGGCGGCGAGGTCGTTGAGCGTCATGACGCCGCCTTCTTTTTGCGAAAGCTGAACGAATTTATGCGCGAGTTCACCTTTGTAAAATGCGTCGCGTCCGCCGGAGGCGATTAATTTAAGAGAGTTCGCGAGATCGGGATTGCGGAACATTTGGCCGACGCGCGGTGCTTGATCGTTGTTTAAGTAAACGTGAGCGGCTTCGTCGTTTTTGCGAAGAAGGTCGGCGTTGTTAATCCAGAGACTGGAAGTCCATTCGGTGACAGCAAAACCCTGATCGGCTACGTGGATCGCCGGAGCCAGAACTTCGGAGAATTTTTTTGTGCCGAAACGTTCCAGAAGTTTTGCCCAACCGTCGACCGCGCCCGGCACGGTGACGGTATTAATTCCGTAGTTGGGCATGACCACAATATTCTTATCGCGCAGCAGTTTTGCATTGAGAGCGGCGGGAGCGGGGCCACTGGCGTTCAGTCCATAGAGCTTTCCGGATTTCGCGTCGTAATAAATTACGAAGAGATCGCCGCCGATGCCATTGGACATGGGAGCGACGACGCCCATCACGGCGTTTGCGGCGATGGCGGCGTCCACGGCGTTGCCGCCGCGCTTTAACATTTCAACGCCGGCCTGCGCGGCGAGCGGAGATTCAGCGGCGACGATTCCGTCCTGCGTGATCACCATGGAGCGTGCCTGCGCGCGCTCAACGGGAGCTTGCGGCGCGGGCGTACGTTGGGCGTCGAGAAGCGAGTCCGTCATCGCGATCCCAAGAACAAGAATGGCCATGAATGCATAGCGGATAAGTTTTCGTGATTGCATAGGTCGGTACGGCTCCTGACGTGACTTAACATTTATAACTCGACATAGTTCCTAGCGCGCTCAAAATGTGACGGTTTGTTTTACACGCGAACTGTAGCGTGAAACGGTGCCGTTCGACAATGGCGGAGTGAAAACTGCGAGCGGAAATTTCGTGCTCTCGTTTGGTGAGGTTCAGGCGATTGGATAGAATGGACGTTCGCACTAAGTCTTTAATTGCGGGAAGGAGCGCGCAGGGTGTCACAGACTGAACCACCAAATAAAGTTGACGCCAAAAGTTCGGGCGGCACGCGCGCGCAAACGCCCCTTTCGCCCGCTGAGCAACTCCGCGAATCATTTGACTTGCTGATGCGCGCGGAACATGGCGCGCCGTTTAGCGTGCTGGGGCCGCATCCGGTTGATAGTCCGCAGGGAAAGGCGCTTGCGATTCGCGCGCTGGCGCCCGATGCGGAAAAGTTAGAAGTGATTTTCAGCGCTCCGGCGGAAATTTATCCGGCGGAGCGCGTACATCCCGGCGGAGGATTTGAAGCGCTAGTGCACGGGGCTACCTGCACGCGCGCGATTCCCGGTGGATATAAATTCCGTATTTACTATGCAAGCGGCGTGGTGCGCGAAATTCAGGATCCCTACAACTTCCCTTCTTTGCTGACCGATTTTGATTTGCATTTGATGGGCGAAGGGACGCACTACGAAAAGTACGACAAGATGGGCGCGCATCCGAGGGAAATCGCAGGAGTTCACGGAGTCCATTTCGCGGTGTGGGCGCCAAACGCGCTGCGCGTGAGCGTGGCCGGAGATTTCAATCAGTGGGACGGGCGCGTGCACACCATGCGTTCGCTGGGCGCTTCGGGAATTTGGGAAATGTTTATTCCCGAAGTGAAGGTCGGGTCGATTTACAAATTTGAGATTCGTCCGAAAGACGCACCGCTTCCGATTCTGAAAGCAGATCCGTATGCGTTTTCGGCGGAGCTGCGGCCGCGAACTGGCTCCGTTGTTTACGACCTTTCTGGACATGTGTGGGATGACCAGTCGTGGATGGATGGGCGGCACAAACGCCATTGGCTGGACGCGCCGATTTCCGTTTACGAACTTCACGTCGGTTCCTGGAAGCGGATTGCGGTCGACGAAAATCGCTGGCTGACCTATCGCGAACTTGCCGAGCAGCTTATCCCGTATGTGAAAAAAATGGGTTACACGCACATCGAGCTGCTGCCCATCATGGAATATCCGTTCGACGGTTCATGGGGATATCAAACAGTTGGATATTTCGCGCCGACAAGCCGCTACGGCACTCCGCACGATTTTATGTACTTCGTGGATCGCTGCCATCAGGAAGGCCTGGGCGTTTTGCTGGACTGGACGCCCGCGCATTTTCCGACGGACGCGCACGGGCTGGGCCAGTTTGATGGCACACATCTTTACGAGCACGCCGATCCGCGCCAGGGAATGCATCCGGACTGGGGCACCTACGTTTTCAATTATGGGCGCACCGAAGTGCAGAACTTTCTGCTGTCGAACGCGCTTTTCTGGCTGGATAAATATCACATAGACGGGCTGCGCGTGGATGCTGTTGCGTCAATGCTGTATTTGGACTATTCGCGCAAGGAAGGCGAATGGATTCCGAATGAATTTGGCGGGCGGGAAAATCTGGCGGCAATCGCATTCTTGAAACACTTAAACGAGGTGGTTCACACGCGATTTCCGGGGGTGCTGATGGCGGCGGAGGAATCTACATCTTGGCCGGCGGTTTCACGGCCAACCTATTTGGGCGGATTGGGATTTACGCTGAAGTGGAATTTGGGATGGATGAACGACACGCTGGAATATTTCGCGAAAGATCCGATCCATCGCAAATACAATCAGAATCGAATCACATTTTCACTGCTGTACGCGTTCACTGAAAATTTTATTTTGCCGCTTTCGCACGATGAAGTGGTTCACGGCAAAAAATCCCTGCTTTACAAAATGCCCGGCGACGACTGGCAGCGTTTTGCGAATCTTCGTCTGTTGTATGCGTATCAGTATGCGCATCCCGGCAAAAAGTTATTGTTCATGGGCGATGAGATTGCGCAGTCGAGCGAATGGAAATTCGATCGTTCGCTGGACTGGCATTTGCTGGAATACAAGCCTCACCACGGAGTGCAGAAACTTGTTGCGGATTTGAACCGGATTTACAAATCGGAACCGGCGCTGCACGAAGTGGATTTCGAGTGGCAAGGCTTCGAGTGGCTGGATTGCAATGATGCGGACGCCAGCACGCTTTCATTTGTTCGCCGCGCGCGCGATCCGAAAAACCTTCTAATTGTCGTGGCTAATTTTACTCCGGTGCTGCGCGAGGACTATCGCGTTGGTGTGCCGCACGCCGGGCGCTACCGCGAAATATTTAATTCCGATGCGGAAACCTATGGCGGCACAAATGCCGGGAATCAGGGCAGCGTGTCCACCGAACAGATTCCCTGGGTTGGCCGAGAAAATTCGCTAAATCTTCGCTTGCCGCCGCTGGCGCTGCTTGTTCTGAAGCCTGAATAGACCGGCCGCTCCGAAAGACCTTCCGGATCTGCAATCCACGACCTGCGGAACATTTCTCCTCCTACGTGCGTATTCATTAGCAAGACGCCCTGAGGAGGGGCTGACCATGAATCTTCGATCAATCGGCACACGAGTTGGTTTGGGCGCGGCGATTTTGGCGGGCACGCTCCTGGCGGGAGCCACATTTCGAGCGCAGACGAATACGTCCAGCCTGTGGATTCACGTCCGCGTGGAAAATCCAGACAATAAGGACGAGACCGTGCGAGTGAACTTGCCGGTCGCGCTGGCGGAAATTCTGGTTTCGAGCGTGGATCACGATCAACTTCATCACGGGCACATCAACATCAGCCACCACGCCGATCTGAACGGCGTTGATCTGCGCGCGATGGTAGAGGCCGTGAAGTCGGCGCCAGACGGTGAATTTGTTTCAGTGAAAAGTCGCGACCAAGACGTCCACGTTTCCAAGCAAAAAGGGTTCTTGCTAATCCGAGTAAACGATTCAACTCGCAAGGACAAGCAAGAAGTGGACGTGCGCGTGCCAATGTCCGTAGTTGATGCGCTAATTTCTTCGAGCAAAGGCAGCGACGATTTGGATCTCGGTGCGGCATTGCGCGCGCTAGCTTCCCATGGAGATTCCGAACTCGTGAACGTGAAGGACGGCAAAGAGACGGTGCACATCTGGCTCGACTCGAAGAACGATGGAGATTAAAACAACGACGTTTGCCAGAGTCGAGAACGGATGAGGAGGATCAATGCTCGGGAAAATTGCGCTGGGATTTCTGGTGACTACGGTTGCATGCAGCGCTTATGTTATGCAGGACGGATTCGTCCACGTTTCGGTGGACGAGTCCGCGAAGAATGGAACTCATCTGCACCTTGTTGTGCCGGCCGAGCTGGCTACGATTGCCGCGCACTTTGCACCACCGAAAAAGTTTGCCGAACATCAGCGGGAACTTCGTACTTTGTTGCCGACGCTGAAATTATCGGCGCAGGAGCTGGTGAAATTGCCGGATTCCGTGCTGGTGGAAGTTCGTGACGCAAATCAACATGTTTTGATCTGTAAGGCTGGAGATGGCATTTCTATCGAAGAAGAATCGCCGAAGGAGCATGTGAAGGTGTGGGTGCCGCTGCATGCGATTTATGATACCGCAGCAGTCTTGCAGGAGAAGGCGGAGGATGGGACGGATTAGATTGCTCGTTTACACGGGTTGAAGCAAAAGGGCGAGTCACCCTTCGACCACGCTCAGGATAAACAGACCCGCCCCGGCGTGCTCCTAGTTTTGTCCGCGTCGCCCACCCATCATTTGCTCGATCGGCACTGGCGTGCCAGTGATGTGCGACTTCGCGTCGGTGATCACTCTGATCGCAACCATTGTGGAGCCGTCTGGCGAGGCAGATTTCACAAGTCCCCAAGGACTGAGCTTCGGCGTTATCCACACGTTTCCACCGTCTTTAGTGCGCAGATGCTCGCATGTAAACGTCCCCGCCGGAGTAGTCACTGATTCAGTTCCCACGACCTCTGCACCGTCGTGAACGTCGGCCTTCGGCGCGGGTGGAGCGGACCCGCCTCGAGCAGCCATCATCCCCATCATCGCGCCGGAAATCAGCATCGGCGGCTGACCTGGTTGCTGAACAATTACCTTGGCGAAACTCATGGTATCGCTCGACTTCACCATTAGCATCTGGCTGGTCATCTGCTTACCTTCATCGCCGGTCTGAAACTCCATCCAATATCCTGGCTTACCGTCCGAGTCCTCTTTGCTGATCACGGCCATTGTGAGGACGTGCTTGGCCCCGTCCTTTGTGGTCTGCTCGTAAGCTACACCGCTGCCAACGACCGGATTCCATAGTCCGTTCATGGAAGGCGGCATCATGCCCATTCCCATTCCACCGCGTTGTGCCAACACTCGGGGCGCAAATGCAGGTACACAAGCCAAAAGGATAGCTAGGCCCAACAAAATGTTCGCTCGCTTCAGCATTCAATCCTCCATCGAGAGATTAGTTTCGTTCCAGCCGATTCGAGCGGCGTCCTAGAAATCCGCTCCCTGCTTATCCGCCATTTTCGTGATTTCAAACGAAACCTTCAGCTGCGTCTTGCCAGATTGTGTGAAAAACTCGACGGCCTTTTCATTCGCGGCAATCGTCGGCTCGCCCGAGGCAGTCTTCTTGGGAAACTCATAAATGATTGCCACTGGCCGATCGCCTTGCCCCTTTTCAACGGTTACAGTTGTCGGAGCGATCTTTTCCTTCGTGGACTTGGGCATCAAGTACGAAACCGTTTTGAGTGCATCCGAGTCCTTGGCGAACATGCCCAGGTTATTCGACCGCACCAGAACTTGAAAGGTCGCCAGTTCGGCAGTCATGTTCTTTTTCGCATCGTCCGAAGGCGTTCCGCCGCCCAATTCGCGCCTGCGCTCGAGCGCTTCGCGAATCGTGCGCGAAGAATACCAACTGATGGTGAAGTTCATTTCTTCGCCGGCGCCTGCTGAGCCCTTGGTGCCGTTAATCGCCGAGGTGGGTCTTCCTCCGCCGCCACTTGAGTTTCCAGAGACGCTCTGGTCACCGTGCGCGGCCGCGCCTGTCGCGGTAAGAGGCGCATCCATTCCGGCGCTGCCTCCGCCGCCAAACTGCACCGTCTTGGTCCACGGGGAATCTTTCAGGATCTTGTCGACGTCCTTCTGATCCCAGCTCTGATAATCTTTGTCCTTCCAAACGTCAGTCGCGCAGACAACCACCGCTGCGAATAGCACCGCCGCCAGCACTCCCGCAATTTTCTTCGACATTACATTCCTCCCGGCTTCCGCCGCCTATTCCCACAAACTTACCCGCAGTCTTACACACAAATTCGCGAATCACAGACACAGGGAAGGCGCCACACTGGGCACAGGCACACATTCAGCCGCTGACTGGATTGCATAGGAAGTTTTTATCAGTTCTGAAGGCTGTGCGCAATGGTTTTGCTGCGATTCCGGCAACAAATATCAATCCGCCTCAAATGCGTTTTGGTCGTCAAAGAATTGACGCATGAGGCCGACTGCATTCATTCGTAGGAAAGCGCTTCGATCGGATCACACTGCGCGGCACGATAACTAGGATACAGAGCGCCAAGCGCCGACGCCATCAGCGCCATCGCCACGGCGCGCACAATCCAGATGGAACTGATGCGAATCTGCAGAGTTGGCGAGGAATGGCGAAGAATTGCGACCGTTGAAAATGTGATCACCAGGCCGAGTATCGCGCCAATCACAGCCATCATCGACGCTTCCACTTCGATCAATCCCAGAATTCCCAAGCGCGATGTTCCCAGCGCCTTCAGGATTCCAATTTCGCGCGTGCGCTCCAGCACCATGGTGTGCATGGTCAGCAGAATCACCAGAAAACTGACTCCTGCGCCAAGAATCAAGAAGGCGCGAATGAACGGCCGCAGCTCCGGCAAATTCGAGGAGCTCATAAGCGTAAGATATTCAGCCATTGAGCGAACGATGTATTTGTTCGGCAGCGCGCTGACAAGCGCTTCACGCGTGGCGTCGGTGTTGCCTTTGCTGCGAACGTAGACCATCGAGATGCGTCTTTCATTGCCGGCAATATCCTGGGCGGTTCGTAATTGAATAAAGAAACGAGCGCCTTTTCCGTGAACTACGATTCCGGCAACGTTGAAATCGCGATTCATCAGGCGGATATGTTGGCCGACGTGAAGATGCTGCCCCTGGGCAGCGAGATCGTCCGCGATTACGTCGTCAGGATTCTGAAGGCCATGTCCTGAAACGAATTGGAAACCTCTGCTCAGTCCCTCAAAGCGCGTTTCGTCTATGCCATAGATAACATTCAGGTTCCCGGTGTTCACGAGAATAAACACTGGCGCGGCTTCGTCCACACCCGGCGCTTGCAGGATTTTGTCGTACACGGATTCGGGCATCATGGCGCCGGAAAACGCGAAAAAGATCGAAGCGTTGGGTGGCTGGACCATTAAGTCAGCGCCAACACCTTCGGCGCGTTCGCCCCAATCGGCCAGAACACCGGTGGTAAGCCCCACGATGAGAAGCACTAGAAAAACCTGCAACGAAACGGCCACAATGCTCAGCACCGAACGCAAAGGACGCGCGCGCAGATTCTGCATCACCATGTGCCAGCGAGTGAAACGTTGCGAAGATGTGGCTTTTGGCGTGGTGGACACTGACGGTTAATCTATCACCGGGTTCTCGGGTCGTCAAAAGTTTGGATTTTGAAACTTTGATGGGGAGAGAAACCGAAACGGTGATCGAGTACGAGCGTTTTGGAACTGAAGGCAATCCAAGCTCCACATCAGGAAATTTTCGCTCAACGACACTTCCAAAAAGTTTTCAACAGATTTGTTGAAAACTATGTGGAAACGGCATCTTCATCACCGCTAAGCGGTTGCGATAGTTACGGTTGAACCTGTTTGCACAACTTTGGTGCAAAACATGGAAGGCAATTGACGGGCCACAATCTTTTTGTGAGAGACGACGAATATTTTTCGGACGCGGCGAATTGTAGAGGCAAGTTCGGAGACGAGATCGGAAAATAGTTCAGAGGCAAGTGAAACGATTTGCGGAAGTTAGTACCACTTCGGCGGCTTATCGAGGTGAATCTTGATGGTTTGCTCTTCATCCGTCATCTGAAATTTTTGTCCGTAAGGCTTCCAGCGCTCGGCCACAATTTGAATGGTGACGTCTCCGCGCGGCACGAAAGGCACGACCACCGTTCCGTCATGACCCGTTTTCAAATTCATTTCAACATTTTCGTCTTTGGACATCTTGTGCTTCACCAGATAGCGCAAGTAAACGCTCGCACCTTCGACGGGCGTCGCTGGATCTCCTCCGGTAATCTCGAGGTGAAGACGCGTGCCGACGTTTGTATCGCCCTTCGCCTGAGCCGCAGCGCTATCAGCGCGAAGCAATAGAGTTGAGGCAGTGACAATCGTGGCCAGCGCTGCGATGCAGAGTACGCCGGCGAATCTTTTTCGCGAATGGCGTGAAGTCAATTTCAAATTAGCGTTTGACAATTTATCCCCACCCCGTCCGGCGATACAACTCGTTAGACGCTACACATCGGCGACAGGTGGCCTCCGACTTGATTGACGACAGCTGTGAGCTGCGCTAACTTCATTCCGCACTGGTTGGCGCTCACAAAATTAGCTTTCACAGTCATACGCTAGACGCGCCCTTTCTGCAATTAAAATTCAGCAGCCGGCTTTTCGCGGACAGGTTCCGCGCACTTGGGGGATTCAGATGGGATTTGCAACCGACGCTATTCACGTGGGGCAGGAACCCGACCCGTCCACAGGATCAATCGTAGCGCCAATCTATCAGACGTCCACATACGTTCAGCCCGAATTGGGAAAAAATAAAGGGTACGACTATGCGCGCACTGCGCATCCGAATCGGCGAGCACTGGAACGCACCGTCGCAAAACTGGAAGGCGGCACCGCGGCATTTGTTTTCACTTCGGGAATGGCGGCGATTGATTCAGTGTTCCGCCTCTTGCGTCCCGGCGATCACGTAATTCTTTCGCAGGCGGTCTACGGCGGGGTCGTCCGGCTGAGCACACAGTTTTTGGTTCAATTTGGGATGGAATTTAGTTTCATCGACACGTCGGATACTGCAAAAGTTTCCGATGCGCTTCGGCCGAACACGAAAATGATTTATGTGGAAACGCCGACGAATCCGACGATGAGCGTGACGGATATAGCCGCGATTGTGAAAATTGCTTCAGCAAAAAATCTTACTGTCGTCGTGGACAACACATTTCTAAGCCCCTACTTTCAAAAGCCGCTTTCGCTTGGCGCACATGTCGTCGTGCATTCCATGACGAAATACATAAATGGTCATAGCGATTGCACCGGAGGCGCGGCGATTCTGGCGCGTCAGGAGGACGCCGACAAGATTTATTTCCTGCAACGCTCGACCGGCGCAGGCCTTGCGCCGATGGATTGCTTCCTCGTATCGCGCGGCGTCAAGACGCTCGCCGTCCGCATGAAACAGCATGAAGCGAATGGCATGGCCGTCGCGAAATATCTGGAAGCGCATCCCAAAGTGAAACGCGTGCTTCATCCCGGACTTGCTTCGCATCCGCAACACGCCATCGCGAAGAAACAGCAAACTGGATTTGGCGCGATGCTCTCTTTTGAGCTTGGTTCGATTGATGCGGCGCGCAGCTTGTTGAATCACGTGAAGCTTTGCTCGCTGGCGGAAAGCTTGGGTGGCGTGGAAACACTGATCTCTCATCCGGCCACGATGACGCACGCTTCTGTGCCCGCCGAAATGCGCAAGCAAATCGGAATCACGGATGGGCTGGTGCGGCTATCGGTTGGAATTGAAGACGTGGAAGATTTAATTGCCGACTTGGATTTCGCACTGTCGAAAGTTTAATCGGAGGCAACGATGCATCGATTCAGTTTGTGGCGCGCTACGACAAGCGTGGCGGTTCTTTGTGCCGGCGCGATTTGGCTGACCGCTGCGGGATGCTCGGGAAGCGTCAGCACATCAACTTCTTCGGCGCCGGGCGGTGTGACGGTTAAAGTGTCCGCGCAATTGCAGGATGCGCGCCTGGCGAAATCGTATCGCTTCGATCGAGGCGGTTGGATTTACGTTCATGCGGAAGGCACGCCCGCACAAATTGGATTTCAGCACGGCTACTGGCTGGCGCATGACATTGATGACGCGCTGAACGCGTACGAACTCGACGCTACGCACACCACCGGACGCGATTGGAAATTTTTCCGTGACACTTCGCGAAATATTTTGTGGCCGAAGATCGAGCAGGAATATCGCGACGAGCTTCAAGGCATAGTCGACGGCGTCAACGCAGCCGGAGTGAAGGTTGATCTGGACGACATCGTTTCGCTGAATGCTTCACTTGAAATTCCCGGCTATTACGTCCCGTGGCTCGATAAGCAGGAACATCATCTGGGCGCTCCGAAAACGACCAGCCCCGGAAATTGCAGCGCGTTCGTGGCCACCGGAAGTTATACCAGCGGCGGCGGAATTGTGATCGCGCACAACAATTGGACGGATTACTGGCAGGGCGAACGCTGGCGAATTATTTTTGACATCGTTCCCGAGCACGGCAACCACATGTTGATGGACGGATTTCCCGGCGTGATTGTGAGCGACGACGATTTCGGCGTGAACTCTCAGGGAATTATGATCACCGAAACGACCATCACGCAATTCAGCGGATTCGATCCGAACGGAATTCCGGAATTTGTGCGCGCGCGGAAAGCGCTCCAGTACAGCGCCTCGATTGACGATTACGTCCGCATCATGCTGGACGGCAACAACGGCGGCTACGCGAATGACTGGCTGGTTGCCGACCGCAAGACCGGCGAAATTGCGCGCTTCGAGCTGGGATTGAAAGATCACGCCGTTTGGAAAACGAAAGACGGATATTTCGTCGGCTCAAATTTTCCGAGTGATCCGAAGTTGACCAAGGAAGAAACGACATTCGATACGCGTGACAAGAAAAGTTCCGCAAATGCCCGGCACACGCGCTGGGATCAGCTGATGCAGGAATATAAAGGAAAGATTGATGTGGCCTCCGCGCAGAAATTCCTCGGCGATCACACCGACGTTATTTTAAACAAACAAATCGCCGACGAGCGTACGCTCTGCGGACATACAGATGCGTCTTCGCGCGGGATTCCGCAATGGAAATGGGGCGCAAATTATCCCGGCGGCGCCGTGCAGGGCAAAGCGATGGATAGCAAAATGGCGGAATCGCTGAGCTTTTTCGCGCATACCGGACATCCTTGCGGCGAAGATTTTATTGCCGAGCCATTTCTGAAAGCGCATCCGGAATTCGCGTGGCAGGCGCCGATTCTGCACGATATGAAAGCTGGCCCGTGGACCGAATTTAAGGCGGGGGATGCAGCGGCGAAATAATTTGCGCGCCGAGTTTTCTTATCGAGACAAACTATTTTTCACCGACGCTTTCTCCGATCCACGCTAAATATTTTTGCGAGCCTTGCGTCACGGGCATCGCGATAATTTCCGGCAGATCGTAGCTATGCAATCGCGTTACCTCCCTTTCCAGCTCGGCAAACGCCTTTCTTGTGGATTTCAGAACCAGCAGATTCTCCTTCGCGCGTTCAATCTTTCCCTTCCAGCGATAAATCGAGCTCATCGGCACGTCCAAAATATTTCCGCAAGCCGCCAAACGCTTTTTCACAAGCGCTGTAGCGATGCGGCGCGCCTCGGCCTTCGATTTGCACGTCACCAGCACAAGAATTGCGTCAACTTTTTTCGCCACGCCGCTTCCCTTTCGAGTTGTCTCTTCCGTCACGCGCATGTTCCCTTTCGACAAGTTCCAGCGTGAGACGTTACAATAGCGCGTCAGGGGAAACGAATGCCAGACTCACCAATTCATT
Source organism: Candidatus Acidiferrales bacterium (assembly GCA_036008485.1). GTDB lineage: Bacteria > Acidobacteriota > Terriglobia > Acidiferrales > UBA7541 > DASTCZ01. The sequence continues at coordinate 16,207 of DASYNR010000123.1, forward strand.
TTGGAACGTCCGGATGGCGCGCCGTCATCGCGGACGAGTTCACGTTTCCGAATGTTCGCCTGGCCACCACCGCGATTGCGGAACACCTCCGCGCGAAATCCAAGAAGCCCGCGATTATTCTCGCGCATGACACGCGATTCTTTGCCGAGGAATTTTCGCAAACAGCCGCTGAAATCCTTAGCGCGAATGGAATAGAAGTCCTAATGTGCGACGGCCCCACCCCGACGCCCACCGTTGCCGTCGAAATTCGCCGCCGCAAAATTGCCGGCGCAATTAATTTCACCGCCAGCCACAATCCCTACGCGTATCAGGGACTGAAATTTTCCGGCCCCGATGGCGCGCCG
>DASYNR010000124.1:0-6882 GCA_036008485.1 Candidatus Acidiferrales bacterium
CGATTGCCAGGACGTCGCATTTCTTCCCGGCGCGGTGCGCACTCGACCCGGCCTGCAAAATATTTTCACGCCGATCGCGGATGCGGGGCCGGTGAATCCCACCGTAAATTATTTGAAGACGTACATCACGCCGGCCGGACAAGAAATAATGTTGGCGCTGGATGGCGCTGGATTTCTTTGGGCGGAATTGACGGCTGGCGCACTAACGCAAATCGCGCAGGGAATTACTCCGCACGCGCTCGCGAAATCGACGACGATTTTCGGCAGAGAATATCTGGCGATTTCCGACGGCAAATTTGGAATTGATATTCCGCGCCAGTATGACGCTACAAATTTCGATCGCGTCAGCCAGTGCGGTCCCGGCGCTGGCCCAACAATTGTGGAAGCGTCTGTTGAGCCGACGCTCTCTATCGGCGCATCACCAACAGGCGCGATTCGCGCAAATAATATTTCCACAATCACCACAACAGTTGCCCACGGATATCAAATCGGCCAAACAATTTTGATTGTGAATATTGCCGACGCAACTTTCAACGGAACGTTTCTCGTCACAGGAATTCCCAGCCCCACTTCATTCACGTACAACAATGCCGGAGGAACTTCCGCGTCCGGAGATACCGGCGCGGGCGCCAGCTCCACAATGTTGCCGCAGGTTTCACCGGGCGTTCATCAGGTCAGCGTAATTTTTCAGACGCGCCAGGGATATTTGACCGCACCGTCTCCGCCAATTCCGTGGACGGCTGGCGGCGGCCGCCGCGCGTCCGTCACAAATATTCCAACCGGCCCGCCAAATATTGTTGCGCGGATTCTTGCCTTCACCGGCGCGAATGGCGACAGTTTTTTCTACGTGCCCTCAAATATTCCGCAAGCAAGCGGCATGCTCATCGCGGACAACACCACCACTTCGATCACTCTGGATTTTTCAGACGCGGCGTTATTGGCGGGCGCAAATGTCGACGATCTATTCGCGTTGCTAGAACTCGGCGAATGCGCCGGCGTGATCGACTATTCCTCGCGTCTTTTCTGGTGGGGAGAGCGCGCCAAGATCGATAATTTTCTGAATTTAACTTTCGATGGCGGCTTCGATCCCACAAATATTATTCCGCTCGGCTGGACGCACGATGCCACGTTCGGTACCGGCGGACAGGCCAGCGCTACTTCCGTTTGGGGCGGCGCGTACTTAATTACCGGCCCGCCAACAGGGGGAAATGCGAAGCGTGGAATGATTACGCAAAGCGCGTATCAGGACGTGAACGCTGTAGCTATTTTGCAGCCGGCTACGAAGTATTCCGTGCGTCTGCGCGCGTGCCAGGGCACAACACTCGGCCCGGCGACGTTGAACATAGATATTTCCAGTCCATCGCTCGGCATTCTGGCATCGGCCAGCGTTTCCAATTCGCAGCTCACCACGGCGTATCAGGAATTTATCGTGCCCATCAACGTGGCCACGCCGGCGAAAATTCCGGCGGACGCACAACTCCGCGTCTACGCTACGTTTGAGGATCTCCCGGCAACTTCGGAATCACTTCTCGTGGATTGCATCGAAATATTTCCCACGCAGCAGCCCGTCAATTTGGCGCAGGTGCGCGCCAGCTACGCCGAAGATCCGGAAAGTTATGATGCGATCACCGGAATCCTGAGTGTCGCCGAAGAAAACGGACAAGCCGTCCGCGCGGCTTTCAAATTGCGCGAACAATTGTATTTCGTTAAGGAGCACAGCTTCTATACGACGCAGGACGACGGCGTCAACGAGCCGGACAAATGGACGCTGAGCCAAATTTCAAACGTGGTTGGCACACCTTCAGTAAATGGCGTGGATACTGGGGAAGATTGGGCTGTAATCGCCGCGCGCGAAGGACTTTATATTTATGCGGGCAGCGAGCCGGTAAAAATCTCGCAGGAAATTCAGCCCACGTGGGATCAAATCAACTGGCAATACGGCCACACGCTTTGGGTTCGCGTCGATTCGCGCAACAAGCGCATTCTCGTCGGCGTTCCGCTGGGCATCGGCGCCACACAACCAAATCGAATTCTGATGATGGACTATCGCGAAATTCCCACGGCGACGCAAATCGCCGCCGGCGCGCCCGTACAATTCAGCACGCTCACAAAAAAGGTTTTCGCTCTGGGCACGGCGCGCGCGTGGTCTCCGTGGCTGGTGGCCGCGCAAACCGCCGCGCTCATCGAGCGGCCCGACGGCACTGCGCAAATGTTCTTGGGCAACGCCGCCGGAAACGGAAAAATATATCAGTTCAGCGACGCGCAATTCAGCGACGATGGCGCCGCAATAAATTCTTATTACACATCGGCGTTTCTGTTGCCGGCCGATCTGGAAGCCACGCTGCAAGTTCGGTCGCACAGAAAACTTTTCGCATATCTCACGACAAATGTAGAAGGCGCAGGCCTACTTTCGCTTGTTGCCTTTCTGAATAACGAAGCGTTCCCGCAAACGCTCCAACCGCTTGCCATGTCCAACCCCGCGCCGAAGGATCTAGAGCTGCCTATCAACGTAACCTCCGAGCGCGTCTCCTTTCAGTGGGGCACGAATTCGGTGGGCGCGTGGTTTCGCATGCGCAGATTGGTTCCGTCATTGACGCAAGATCCCTGGGCGCCGGTGCGGGGGGTGAATTAAATTTGCGTCATTCGCGCGATGTGCGATTCAGAAGACCTGGACGGTTGCGTCCAGGTCTTCTAAATCGCGTTTAATGAGTTTCCAATCTATGCTAAATCTCCCCCAACTAACTCACGTCGAAACTTCCGACCCGCGCCTGGCAGATTCTTTGCGTCGAATTGTGGACGCGGTGAACACGCTTGGCGTCGGCACCGGAGTGGATCCCGCGGGCGCAACCGAATCGCCCACGCCGATTGCATCGCTCAACGTGATTGCGGCGAACGGAATTTTCGATATCGCGCTAACGGACAATTCGCCCATCACGCGCGGCATTTCTTATTTCGTGGAATCGGATATCACGCCGGGATTTAATCAGCCGCACGTTTATTCATTGGGCCCTTCCAGAAATTTGCGCGTCTCGCTCGGAAATTTGACGCTCTATTGGCGCGCGTACAGCCAGTATCTCGGCTCATCACCAAGCGCACCCGTGGCATTCGGCGCTCCACCAACCGCGGTTGTCGGAGGTGGATCTGCAGGACCGGCGTTGCAGCCGTCATCGGGAAGCGGAACGGCCGCGGGGACGGGGCAGGAAGGCGGCAGCGGATTTGGAAGAAGTTTATTTCGGGAAACGAAATAAGGATCTAGCTGTTGAGGTTGATCGTGTAGCCCGCGTTCCCCGAACGCGGGGCTTCTTCGTGCGACCAAACGAATGCCGCCAGAACAAAACCATCTTGTGGTCAGGCACTGCTGCGGAATTGTAGATCACGGTTCACCGAGAAAAATCCCCGCGTTCGGGGAACGCGGGCTACACGGGCAGCTTGCTATTCGTTGGGTCGTTTGTAGCGCGCGGGCTACAACAATGCCTCGCCTCTCGTGGGTAAGCCCAAATTGTCGACGGGAACTATTGGTGAAGAACCTTTTCTGAAGGCTCCATATGAGGACCATCGCCATTCGCTGGGCACCGCAACAAATCCCGCAGCAACAGGATTGTTGTGAATGTATTCCAACTTTTCCCAGAAATCGCGGACGCGTCGAATTATATGGTCGAAATATCTCGGTTGCCAAAGTGGGATGGCGCTCTGCCGGATCTGTCGAATCTCGAGTTGAGAAGCCCGTTTGAATGACTTCATGTCGGCGGCGAGACCTTTGGCACCGGGAAACATAATCAGATGGACATGGTCTGGCATGACAACGTAGCCCGCCAGAGACATCGATTGCCTTTCGCGAGTTAACGAGAGCGCACGGAGAATGGAGTCGCGTTCTTCCTGGTTGAAAGGCCGGACGTCCGGACGCACATTCCTAGTGACGAAGAAAATGCGATCGAAGTTTTCAATCCTGCGAATGCGCGGCATGCGCAGAATAATATAACGATCGGCGAGTAATTGCGGAGAATCCCCGCGTTCGGGGAACGCGGGCTACACGAACGACTGCAACTGCATCCGCACGAGAGACATGGACTAATGCACATTCGCGAATATACCGCAGCCGATTTGGAATCGCTGCGTCGACTGCATTCCGCGCAGGGAATGCCGTATCAATTTCCGGATCTGACGAATCCGCTGTTCCTCACGAAATTGGTGATCGAGCGCGATTGGCCTGACACCGATAACAGGGAAGCGGGCGATGCGCCTATCGCCGCCGGAAGTATTGTCGGCGCAATTTTATTGCGCCTCACGTCGGAAGCATATTTCCTGCTCGACCCGCGCGCCGGAACTCCGCGCGATCGTTGGCGAGCTTTGCTGATGTTGCATGAAGCCGCGCGCACTGATGCCGCACGTCGCGGACTGGATGACGCGCACGCCTGGCTGCCTCCGCAAATTGCGAATGCATTTGGACGGCGGCTCTCGCGCCTGGGATGGTTTCGCGAACCGTGGCCGTCGTTTTCGCGAAGCACTCGCGCCAAAACGCCCGGCATTTAAATTTGCACTTGTAGCCGAGGGCGTTTTCAAGCTCTGGGGATTTAAATCCGCGTCATCTAAATTCAAAATTATTCATCGGCGAATTTTGGAGCGCTGGACGAACTTGCCCGGATTGCCTCGCATCACGAACGCCGGCGCACATAAATCCCCAGGGTTTGAAGACGCCCTGGGTTACAAAACCAAAATCAGCATCACAGGAGGCACACATGTCACGCGCATCAACGCAAACCGCACAGGATACCGATCAAGAACGTGCCAGTATTGACGCCACAAACGCGCAACTTCTGGCGCAGCAAAACAGTGTTGGCAACTCCGCCACTACGGGCTACCAAAACATGCTTGCAAATCCCGGCTACACGCAGGCGCAGCAAGCCGCCATCACCGGAGCCACGCAAGGTTCACTCGGCAGCGCGTTTGACGCGCTTTCGCAAAGCGCCGCGAATCGAGTGGCGCGCACGAATAATTCCGCGGGATTTTCAGACTCGCTCGATCAGCTCGCGCGCACCGAAGGTCAGCAGCAGGCCAGCGCCGCGCAGAGCAATCAAATCGCCTTTGCCAACAATGCGCAACAGCAACAATCGCAAACGCTCTCCGGACTGAGCGGGCTTTACGGAATTGACTCCAACGTGCTTTCGCGCACGCTAGGAATTCCCTCAGAGCTGCTCGCCACGCGCGCAAAAGTTACGCCTGCCAGCACCAGCAGTTTGAAATTGGGATTTGGTCCGGTGGGATTGAATTTGGGATTCTAGAGTATTCGTGCAGCTGAGGTTACCAAGCTGCACTGTGTGCCAATTTCTGAAAATGGAGAAACATTCGCGAACTACAATTCGCATCACAAAGCAATCTTCTAGTTCTTCGGACGGCGGCACTGGAAGGCCGACACTCGTCGCGTGAGCGCAGTCTCACGGCGGGCTCGACGCTACAAAGCAAAGGTCAGGCGGGTCTCGAGAAATAATTTCGAGAGCCACTCGCCTGACGCCGCGCGCAGTCACGGCTCAGCCCCGAAAAACTATGACAACTCTTTGGATCGCAGTATTTGTTCCCGCGCTCGTGCAGTTCACACTTTTTCTGCGATGGTTGCATCGCCGCGTGCGTGATGACGAAATTCAACGCGCGTTCGTTCGCGATCTCGCCTGCAGTCATCTGCCGCATCTTTACAATGCGTTGCGCCACATCGCCGACGAAATGGGAATTCATCTTTCCGATCCGCCGCCGCTGCGATTTATCGACTCGACGCGCGTCAGTGACGATTTGGATCCGAAACGCGATCGCGGTTGGTAAAGATTTTGTAGCCCAGGGCGTATTCAAGCCCTGGGGATTTAAATCCACTGCATCGCAGGCAAAATTGCTAACGGCAAGAAGTATATTTTCTCGCCCTACGAAAAACAAAAGGTAGCATCCCGACGCATTCATCCGCGTCAACGAGTTTCGCTCGCATAAACCCCCAGGGCTTGAAATCGCCCCGGGCTACAAAGGCCGACGCTCGCAAATAATTTGCGGACGCACGACATGTCCACCACATCAACAAATTCGCCGACGCGCGTCGACCTAATTGTGCTAGCCCGCGCCACGGCCGAAGCGCATCAACTTGACGCCGCTCTCGTCTGCGCAATTTGCGAACAGGAATCCGCATGGAACACGTGGGCGATTCGTTACGAGCCAGCATTTTATTCACACTATATTGTTCCGCAACTCAGCGCAGGGCAAATCTCAATCACCGAAGCGCAAGCCCGCGCATTCTCCTGGGGACTAATGCAAGTGATGGGACAAGTTGCCCGCGAACATAATTTCGGAGTGGGATCCCCCCAAAATATCACGTCGCTCTCGCGACTCTGCGATCCAGCGTGCGGACTTGAAATAGGATGTACAGTCTTCGCCGCAAAGTTAGCAGCCGCACACGGAGACGCAACTCGCGCCCTGCAATTGTGGAATGGTGGCGGCAATCCAAATTACGCCGCGGAAGTTTTGGCGCGAATGAGGACGTACAAGCAGGTTTTGTAGCCCAGGGCGCATTCAAGCCTTGGGGATTTAAATTCGCGTCATCGCATTCACAATTATTCACCGGCGAATTTCCGCGCATGCTAATCGAGCACACTCATCAACAAAATCACTCATACGAATTGCGTGGTCATCACGAAAATCGTCTCACTTAAATCCCCAGGGCTTTACGGCGGTTTGGGCTATAAAACCTAAAGTGTTCGAGATAGAATCCGCGGATGACGCGGCTTCGGCGTATCGCGACGCTCGACCGTTACTTCTTCATCACCACGAATCTCGCTCGGAACGTCTCTCCGCTGACCGAGCGGGAGCGCGACGTCATCGTTCAGGTGCTCGGACATTACCGCGATGCTG
>DASYNR010000125.1:0-5237 GCA_036008485.1 Candidatus Acidiferrales bacterium
ATGCCGTGGCCTGCGCAAAACTTCCATCGTCGGCCCCTCTTCCACCACTCGCCCCGCGTACATCACCGCCAATCGGTCCGCCACTTGCGCCACCACCGCTAAATCGTGCGTAATAAATATCAGCGACAGTCCCAACTCTCGCCGCAATCGCATCAATAATTCCAAAATTTGTTTTTGCACCGTCACATCCAGCGCAGTCGTTGGCTCGTCAGCAATTAATAATCGCCCGCCGCCATTTTCCGCGTCTCCATCTGACGAATCCCCCGCCGCAATCGCCATCGCAATCAAAACGCGTTGCCGCAATCCGCCCGATAATTCATGCGGATATTGCCGCGCCCGCAATTTCGGCTCCGGCACAGACGCCCGTGCCAACGCCTCCACAACTCTCTGCGAAATTTCCTCCGAATTTAATCCGCGATGATGCACGCGAATCGCCTCCGCAATTTGTTTTCCCACGCGCATCACAGGATTCAGCTCCGTCATCGGCTCCTGAAAAATCATTGCAATTTTTCGTCCACGAATTCCCGTCCACTCATCCTCTTTCAACGCCGCCAAATCCACCGCACCGGAATTATTTCCCGAATCAAATTTCGCAGAGCCGCTAACTCGCGCCCCCATCGGCAAAAGTCCCATCAACGCCAGCGACAGCATCGTCTTCCCCGATCCCGATTCCCCCACCAATCCCAATGAAGCCCCGCGCTCCAACCGCAACGACACCTCATTCACCGGACGCACCCATCCGAGCGCTCGCCCTGACGAAGGAAGGGTCGTAGGCAGTTCCACCGTCAATCCACGCAACTCTAAAAGCGCAGTCATGTTTTCATGATAGAACGGAACCGAATGCAAAGCACCGATTACCAACGATGCGAAGAAAGACTCAGGCTAATTTCGGCGCTGCCGATTCCAAGACCTATCGAGCCCGGTCCTAGATTCTGGATAGGATTCGGGCTTTACGGCGGGGCGATGGTTGTCGGACTTCTTATTTTCTATCTCAAGGGTTACCCCATCATCAATGTTTCTAGTTGGAGGCCGGGACGTACTTTGGCAGTGGTTGCTGTTTCAATTTATGTCGGAATTTCTTCTTGGTGGTCGCACCGTCAAATAAGGCTTCTTGCGCGTGGAACACCAGTCATCGGCAAGGTTCTCGCGCGAGTGCGCATAGAGAGGTACACAAGGATTAAATACTGCTACGAAACGTTTCCCGGCGCAGTATTGTTCGGTAGAGCGGATATCATTCGAGCCGGCGATGAGGTAGAAGGTTCGCCCATCATCGTCTGCTACGACACCAACAATCATGAAAAAAGTATGGCCATCGATTATTCCATTTGGAAAATTAAAATCCCGGATTGAGCTAGCGCGATTGAAACTCGCGAAGGTCGAACGCTTTAGCCATGGCGCAATCAAAGCTCATCATCTCTCGCTCACCGGAATCACAAACTTCAGCGCCGTATGCGTCCCGGAAAATCCCACCACCTTAATATCGTTCAGCCCCGCCTTCCGTCCCGCCGTTAACACATCAATTTCGCGAATCACCTGCAATCCCTTCGGATAAATAATCCACAGCGCTCCATCCGGCGCCATCGCCCGCATCAACGACGGTACGCGCTTCAAATCTTCCGCCGCCTCGGCGCCGAAGAAAATCACTTCGCTAGCGCTTCCCAACCGATCCGAAATCGTCGCCACCTCGCCCAACTTCGCCAGAAAATCTTTATCACTTACATTAATGACAACCGCCTTCGCCCCATTCCGCACGCCAATTTTTTCGATCACGCTTTTCGGATGCAATATCTGCTGCGCCCATTTCGCCGTTTGTGCGCCGAGTACAAATATCGCTTCGCCCTTCGGAAATAAAATCCGCAGCTCGTCCTTTGACGCTTTCAATTTCTTAATTTCCTTCAGCAAAATCTTCAACTTGAAAACGTCGCCGCGAAAAATAATCTCATTCGTCTCCAGCAGCGCCTTCCCCTCAGACGTCTGTCCGCCAAATATCACCCGGCATTTTATTTCCGCACCCATCGAATCACTCCGTGGTCTTACTCCGAAATCTGCACCGTCTCGCCAAATTTCTTCCCCAACGCATTCAAATAATCATCCATCGTCTTCGTCTGGCTCATAAAAAATTTCGACACAAATCGAAATATCGGATTGTAAACTTCCCCTCGCTCGGTGATTCGCAAGTTAGTTCCGCCATCCGTCGGCGCAACCTCGTATGTCCACGATCCCCCAAACGGTAATTTCGGATCGGCAATCTTCGCCACTAATTTCCCCTGAGCCGCGCCAGATGGCGCCACAGACTCCACAATCTCATAAGGAATATCCTGCGCGCCCGATCCGCCCTTCTCCATAAAAACAACGTGCCCATTCGCGTCTGGCATCCGCGTCACGCTAGTCACTCCCGGCCGCCACTTTGGAAAATCTTCGTATCCAGTAATCGCGTTCCATACCACGTCGGACGTCTCGCGAAATTTTGCCGCGCGTGTCGCCACGTGCCCATTGGGCAACATCGCCCCAATAATCGCCACCAACGCCACAATCGCCGCCAAACTTCCAACAATCCACAACGTCCATCGCATAACTATTTCCTCCTCCAATCGCAATCGCGCGGCGAAAATTTCCGTCGTGTCCGCAAAATTTATTTCCTCCGCGCCGCCCGCTCCGTTCGACGCGCCCGCCAACTCGGCCTTTCCTCCGCCACTCGCGCCATTCGACGTTCCGCCGCCTGCGCCAGCAACGCCAATCCTTTCAACGCTCGCGCCAATTCGTCCGCATCCAATTCATCCAACATCGCCGCAACTCGCGCCGGCTCCAGCACCGTGCTCGCTTCGCGCAAACGCAATCCGCTCGCCGTCAACAACAATCGCAATCTCCGACGGTCCTCCGCATCGCGCGTTCTCCGCACGTATCCGCGCCGCACCAGCCGTTCCACATTTAATGACATCGTAGAAACCGTCACGCCCATATGACGCGCCAAGTCCACCAGCGCCGTCGGCTCCGTCTCATCCAAATGATCCAGGATGCTCGCCTGATGTGCGCTCACCTGCCGGCGCGTCTTCGGATCCTTCACATGCCGCGTGTGACAGGCAAAATAAATCCGCGGATAATTTTCCATCACCGTCCGCACGGCATCCCGTCTCATCAAGTTCATCCTATCCAAACAATAATGCTTCGTCAAATCAAACTAATGTGTTGTAGAGGCGCTGCTTGCTGCGCCCTCGCCCGACGTGGCACAGCCATTCCTGGCTATGCACTCTTTGCACTTGCCTCAATTCTGTTTCAAAATCCAAACATCAATCCGCATTCAGGAGGTTCGCAAATGCTCCCCGGCCTAAAATCCATGCTCAACATCCATCCGCTCTTCGTACATTTCCCAATCGCCTTCTGGTTCGCCGCGCTCCTCTTTGAAGCCCTCGCCATCTGGCGCTCCAATGACGAATGGCACCGCACCGCCGTCCGCCTCCTTTACCTCGGCACTCTCGCCGCTTTCGCCGCGGCATTCACCGGATGGCTCGCGCAATCCTCCGTCGAGCCCAGCATCGAAATCCAACGCATCTTCGACATCCACGAAACGCTAATGCTGATCGCCACCAGTTTCGCAACGGCACTTTCAATATATTGTTTCGCAAAGCGCGCCGCCTTCGCCGCCAACTCGCGCCGTGTTCTCCTCGTCGGACTAATCGCTCTCTCAATCCTAACCATCGTTGGCACTGATCGCGGCGCCCAACTCGTCTATCAATTCGCCCAATCCGTAAATCTCCCCGACATTACAAAGTAATTTTGCATGTCTGTAGCTCAGGTCTTCAGACCTGAGGTTTTTCCGCACGCGCACCTCCCATATAATTTATAATTACGAATCCGCGTGCCACGAGGCAAAAATGCCAGACTCCGAATCCGCCGCATTCACCACCCACCTGGAAAAAATCCGCGCCCGCACCCTGCGCGTCGCCCGTTGCATCCCTCCGGAAAAAATCGAATGGACGTTCAAGCCCGGCCGCTTCACTCTCGGCGATCTTCTCCGCCATCTCGCCGGCACGGAACGCTACATGTGGGCCGAAAACGCGCGCTTCCAACCCAGCCGTTATCCCGGTCACGGTAAGGAACTCGCCGACGGCTACGAAAATGTCTTCGCCTACGTTGATCGCCTCCATAAAGAATCCGTCGAAATTTTCAGAGCGCTCTCCGACGACGATCTCCACAAGAAAACAATCACGCCTGATGGCGCCAGTATCACCCTGATAAAATGGCTTCGCCTGATGATCGAACACGAGATCCATCATCGCGGACAAATTTATATTTATCTCGCCATGCTGGACGTGCCTACGCCTCCGCTCTACGGCCTAACCGAAGAGCAGGTACGCGAACGCAGCAAGTAGGAGTAAAATACAATCAGCATGGTGGAAGCGATCGACCGGCGAGCGGCGCAGCACTATTCGTGGGGAAATAATTGCGACGGCTGGCATCTTGTAAAAAATGACGCGCTCAGCATCATCGAAGAAAAAATGCCACCCGGAACTTCAGAGGTTCGCCATTACCATCAAAAATCAAATCAGTTTTTCTACGTCTTAAAAGGGAATTTGCAAATTAACGTGGAAGGAAATGAAGTCGCGCTAAACGCCGGACAAGGTCTTCACATTAAAGCCGGCGAACGGCATCAAGTTTTTAACCGTTCCACAGGCGACACCGAATTTCTGGTGATCTCAAATCCGCCCAGCCACGGCGATCGAATAGCGACGGACTAATTCATAAAAGCATCGAACGAAAACACCAGCCGGAAACGGAAGCAATCATATGAATTCAAGAAAACCAGATTCGCACGCGCCACTTCAGCCGCCGAAACAAAAAAACTGCCAGGCTTGCGGCACTCAATTCCCGTGCGCTTCTCCCTCAGGCCCCTGCTGGTGTGAAGACGTAAAAGTCAGCACCAACACTCTCGCCGAACTTCGCGCTCAATATGACGAATGTCTCTGCCCGAAATGTCTGACTGCCGCAGCCTGCGCCGCGAAGTCTGGTTCTGTGGTCAGCTAGGATTTGTTCGAGCAAAAAAAATGCGCCGCGAAAAGCGGCGCATTAAGAAATTAGATCGAACTTCCGTCTCAGAGATAATCCCGCGAAGGTCCTTCCAAAAACGCGCGCAGCTTCCGCGAACGTGAAGGATGCCGCAACTTGCGCAGCGCCTTTGCTTCAATCTGACGAATGCGCTCGCGCGTTACCGCGAATGACTGTCCGACTTCCTCAAGCGT
>DASYNR010000126.1:0-41382 GCA_036008485.1 Candidatus Acidiferrales bacterium
TTTCATGTACCGAGAAAAAAATCCGTATGCGTTTCCGATAGCAACGTTTCCGCTGATCTTTCCAATCGTGTACTACATCACGCACAGTTCGCTAAGGTACCGACATCCGATCGACCCCGCGATGATCGTTGTAGCGACGTACGCGTTGGCCTATCCGCTAACAGTGATGGCGCGGCGGAAGCGTGAAGCCCAGTTCCCTGCCACGGTTTCGGAAACACCAGCGCACTCCGGAACGGCTCCGCTTGCCTGAGCGGACGCGAATACGACCAATTCCATTTTTATTTTGGTGACAGAAGCATCAGAGATTGTATTTCTTGGAATAGTGGCGGAACGACCTGTACGTCATTCTCAATAATTCCGCGGCGCGAGTGCCGACGCCGTCGGACATCCGCAGTGCCTCTTCGATGTAGCCCTTTTCCATATCCTGAATTTGTTTTTCGAGATCGATGCCGCCTTCGGGAATGGTGGGACGTCCGTCCGGCGATGTATGGATCACCGGGGCGCGCAAGCCGCGCGTGATTTTTTCAGGAAGCACATTTACGCTGACGCGTGGGCCAGTCTCGAGCGCAACACAGCGTTCCATTGTGTTTTCCAACTCACGCACGTTGCCGGGCCAGTCGTAAGCTTCGAGCAGGCGCATGGCTTCCGGCTCAATCCCCTCGACGGTCTTATTCATGGATCTGCGCAGACGATCCAGAAAGGCGCGTACGAGCAAAGGAATATCATCGCGGCGTTCGCGCAGCGGAGGAAGATGCATGGGGATGACGCTGAGGCGGTAGAACAAGTCATCGCGGAATCGACCTTCGGCGATTTCCTTCTCCAAGTCCTTGTTGGTGGCCGCGATGATACGCACATCCACTTCGGTTTCATCCGTGCTTCCCAGCGGACGAATTCTTCCCTCTTGGAGCACGCGATAGAGCTTCACCTGCATACTGAGTGGCATGTTGCCAATTTCGTCCATGAATAACGTGCCGCCGTGAGCTGCTGCAAATAGTCCTTGGCGATTGTCGTTCGCGCCGGTGAAGGCGCCGCGGACATATCCGAACAATTCCGATTCCAGAAGAGTTTCAGGGAACGCGCCGCAATCGATGGTGACGAAGGGCTTGTCTTTTCGCTGGCTATTCTCGTGAATGGCGCGCGCAACCAATTCTTTTCCGGTGCCGCTTTCGCCGGTGATCAGAACGCGGCTGGATTGCGGGCCGACGGTTTGAATCATGTCAAAAATGGCGCGCAATTTGGGGCTGTGGCCAATAATATTTTCCTGGCCGGTAAGGCGATGAAGCTCACGGCGCAGATAGCCAGCTTCTTTTTTGAGTTTGAGAGTTTCGTCGACCTGCTGGACTGCACGGCGAAGCTGATCGACGAGATCGTGATCCTTAATAACGTAGCGATCGGCTCCGGCGTTCAGCGCGGAGATGGCCGTTTCTACGGTAGGCACACCGGTGATAAGAATAAAAATTGTGGAGGGAGAAGCTTCCTTCGTATATTTCAGCAGGTCCACGCCGCTTGCGCCGGGCATGCGAATATCCGAAATCACAATATCGAAAATATTGGATTCGAGTTTGCGGCGAGCGGCCTCAACATTTCCAGCCACCTCCACCTTGTGGCCTTCTTTCCGGAAAGTAATTTCCAGAAGCTCGCAGATGGAGCGCTCGTCGTCGACCACTAGAAGCTGAGCCATGAACCGCTTTCTTGCCGGATGATCCGGCGTAACTTCAAATCAGTTGTACAGAACTTCAGGCAGCGACTGGGAGTTCAACTGTGAACTCAGCGCCTTTATCCTTTTCCGAGGATACGATGATGTGACCATTGTGCGCCTGCACTATCTGATAGACGATTGCCAGGCCGAGACCCGTGCCGCCGACGAACCCGGATTGCAATGGCTCAAAGATTTTGCGGCGATGCTTGGCGTCCATACCCATACCAGTATCGCGGAAGCTGATGCGGACGTACGCGCCATTTAAATCCAGACGCACGGCGAGAGTACCGCCTTCGGGCATGGCGCGCAGCGCGTTATCGCAAAAATTCCAGAAAACCTGCTTGATGCGATTCGCGTCCACGCGCGCGTGCACCGGGCGCGCGGTGAAACTTTTGTCGATAAGGAATTTTCCGTCCATCGAAGGATGCCGTTCGAGGAGCGTGAGAGTTTCATCCAGAAGAGCAGTTATATCGGCATCAGCAAACTCGTAAGTTTTCTCGCGGGAATAATTCAGGAACTCGGTGATGATTTGATTCAGGCGCTCTGATTCCCTGCTGACGATTCCGACCAGATGCTTTTCGTCTTCTTCGAGCGGAACAAGCCGGGCCAGTTCCTTCACCGCGCCGGCGATGGCCGTAAGCGGCTGACGAATTTCATGCGCGATGGCGGCGGAAAGGCGTCCCAGCGCGGCCATGCGATCCTTGGTTTCGACTTCTGTTTCCAGCCGACGCAATTCCGTGAGGTCCTGAAAATTAAAAACGTATCCGCTATCAATTTTTTCGCGTGTGCGAAGCGCGGAGACGGACACGCCGAGAATTCGATTGGTGCCATCGCTGGTGTGAAAGTCGATTTCCGTTCGAGGGATGCGGCTGACATCTGAATGTCCGTCCCCGGGCATCCAGAAAAGCGGCCAGAGCTCGGGCAACATTTGGCCGCGTACGTCGGCGAAACGGAAGCCGGTGATCTCTTCTCCGGTTCGATTCAGCAGCAGGATCTTGCCTTCGAGGTCCGTGGTAAGCAAACCGCCGCGCATGGAATTAATGATGTTCTCGTTGAACGCCTGCAAATCCTGCAACTCGCCGCTCTTCTGTTCGAGTTCAGCGCCCTTGCGGCGCAGCGTTTGAGCGAGGCGGCTCGAGAGATAGGCTACCGCGAGGAACGCAGCCAGATTGGCGAACACCCAGGTTTGCAATTCATTCGAGCTGGGAGCGTTTAGCGCAGTCCGCGGCAATTTACCGTAATAGACAAGCTCCATCATTCCGCCAAGGAGTACGAAGCTGAAGCCGGCGGTAAGAAATGGTCCGCGGCGAGAAAATAAAATGCTGGCTACGATGATCGCGAGTAAGTACAGGGAAATGAAGTGGCTTTCGTTGCCGCCGGTAACGTAAACCAGCGTAGTAATCATCAGAAGATCGCACACCATTTCGAGCGGAGCCTGCCAGCGCGCGTGCGGCGCCCACTTCGCCAGAATGGCGTAAAGAAAACTGAGCATGTACCAGGTACCAATCAGCGTGCCAAACACTGTGGCGGTCAGGTGCAGTAATCCGTTGTTGGATAGGAAGACGGAAATAACGAGAATGAAGGTGATGACGAGAAAGCGAACGCGGCTGAGCCAGCCGAGCCATTCCGAAGTGTTCTGAGTAAACTCCATGCGAGACACACTCATTCTGCGGCCCCGTTGAAAACGAGGTCAAGTAGTTGGGGTGTACTGATTCGCGCCGGAACCGTGCCCCTGAAACGTTACGACAGATTCATCAACTGTACAAAAAAATGGGCCTGAGTGCGATTGAACCGACGCTCAGGCCCACCGAGTTTCTAGGTGTGACCAGCCAACTGACCGATCAAGCTGAAAATTGGCAGGTACATTGAAATAACGATGCCGCCGACAACCACGCCGAGAACGACGATCATGATTGGTTCCATCGCAGCGAGCAAATCTTTCACTGCGGCGTCTACTTCGTCTTCGTAAAAGTCCGCGATTTTTTGCAACATGGCGTCCATCGCGCCGGTTTGTTCGCCGACGGCGATCATCTGAGTGACCATGCCGGGAAATACGTCTGTTTCCTTCAGTGGATCGGCGAGGGTGCGGCCGGCTTCCAACTGTTTCCGTGTGAAGAGAAGCGCCTTTTCGACGACGGCATTACCGGCGGAACGCGCGGTGATGTCCAAACCTTCGAGAATTGGTACGCCAGAAGAGATCAGCGTTCCAAGTGTTCGAGTGAAACGCGCAACGGCAATTTTGCGAAGCAGCATTCCGATCAGAGGAATCTTCAGCAAAGCGCGGTCGATGAACATTCGGCCAGTTTCAGTTCCGTACCAAACCTTCAGGGCGATGCAGACACCGATCATTCCCACAAAGGCAAGGAATCCGAAAATGCTTCCTACAAAGTGGCTGAGACCGATAACGATGCGCGTGGGAAGCGGCAGAGCGACGCCCAAGCTTACAAACAACGTGGTGAAAATCGGAACGACTTTCCACAACAGAAGGGTGATAACGCTGGCGGCGACGAAAATTACGACCGTCGGATACACCAACGCCGACTTGACCGCGCGCTTTAGCTTGACGTTCTTTTCGATGTATAGCGAGAGGCGCTGGAGAATTGTGTCCAGAATACCGCCCGTTTCTCCGGCCTCCACCATGTTGACGTACAAGTTGTCGAAAATTTTCTCGTACTGGCGCATAGCCGCGGAAAGCGTGGCTCCGCCTTCGACCGCTGCGCGCGTGCCGAGCAGCACCTTTTGGAATGTTTTATTTTCCTGCTGGCCGCCCAGAATTTCCAGACACTGGACGAGCGGCAAACCTGCGTCAATCATGACCGAGAATTGCCGGGTGAAAATGGCAATCTCGTTTGATTTGACGCCGGTTCCGAAGCTGGGCATAACAAACTCTTTGCCCTTCTCGGACATTTTGGTGACGTTGATCTGCTGCCTGCGCAGCAACGCCGCCAGTTCGGCCTTACTATTGGCGGACTGTTCGCCAGTGACTTTGGTGCCAGCCCGATTCTTTCCTTGATAAACAAATACCGGCATTCTGCTACCCTCCTAATCGTATTTGGGCTACTTGAATCTCTTCTTTCCTAAAATCGTTTCTCCGGAACTATTTGTGCCGCGTGGTGCCGACAGTTCCAGCGTGGGAACCGCCGGTCACACCGCGATTAATCATGTCCTGAAGCTCATCGGCGTTTGAGGAGCGTCCGAGCGCAGTCTCGAGCGTGATTAGCTTGTTAAAATATCCGCTGGCCAGACCTTGATTAAAGGTCTGCATACCTGTTGTGCCTGTACCGGTTTGCATGGCGGAATAAATCTGGTGAATTTTGTCTTCGCGAATCAGGTTGCGGATTGCGGCGTTCGGAATCAAAATTTCCATCACCATCACGCGGCCACGCCCGTCAGCACGAGGCAAAAGCGATTGGCAAAGCACGCCTTCGAGAACGATGGAAAGCTGCGCGCGAATTTGCGGCTGCTGGTGAGCGGGGAAAACGTCAATGATACGGTTGATGGTGGAAAGCGCCGAGTTCGTGTGCAGAGTGGCGAAGGTCAAGTGACCCGTTTCAGCGATACGCAAAGCCGATTCGATGGTTTCCAAATCGCGCATTTCGCCGATGAGTACGACGTCAGGATCTTCGCGCAACGCGGCGCGGAGTGAATTTGCGAAGGAGTGCGTATCGGAGTGGACTTCGCGCTGATTCACCAAACACTTTTTGTGGTTGTGCAGAAATTCAATGGGGTCTTCGATGGTGATCATGTGCTCTTCGCGCTCTGCGTTAATTTTGTCGAGCATCGCAGCGAGCGTAGTGGACTTACCCGAGCCTGTCGGACCGGTGACGAGCACAAGTCCGCGAGGCTTATCGCACAGAGTTTTTACGATGGGCGCAAGACCCAGCGCGTCAAAGCCTTTGATTTCCCACGGAATGGTACGAAACACGGCGGCCACTGCTCCGCGTTGATTAAAGATGTTTCCGCGGAAGCGCGCCAAATTTTTCAAGCCAAATGAAAAGTCGAGCTCGAGATTTTCCTCGAAGCGATGCTTCTGAGCGTCGGTAAGAACGCTATAAGCAAGAGACTTGGTGTCGGCGGCGGTGAGCGGCGCCATATCCAGCGGACGCAGTTTGCCGTGAACACGAACGCGCGGCGCGCTGTTCGTGGTCAGATGCAAATCGCTTCCGCCGATTTCGATCATTTTCTGAAGCAGTTCACTTAATGTAATTCCAGCCATAGATCACTTCTCCCTATAGAACGGTTTCTCGCAATACTTCTTCGAGTGTCGTTTGCCCTGATGCAACTTTCGTAAGACCACTGCGCCGGAGCGTAATCATTCCGTTTTCCAGTGCTTTCTTTTTCAATTCAATTGCGGATGCGCCAACCAGAATCAGTTCACGCAGCTCGTCATTAATTTCCATTACTTCGTAAAGGCCCGCGCGGCCTTTGTAGCCGGTGTTGTTGCAGGTTGCGCAACCTTTACCCTGAAAGACCGTAGTTGTTTTCACTTCTTCCGCGGTGTACCCGGCGTCTAGAAGCGCTTGCTCCGGAACTTCGAGTGGCTCTTTGCATCCGACGCAGATGCGACGGACAAGGCGCTGAGCGCAAATCAAGTTCACGGAAGTGGCCACGAGGAACGGCTCAATTCCCATGTTCATCAAACGGCTGATGGTTGAAGGCGCGTCATTGGTGTGGAGCGTGGAAAGCACCAAGTGACCGGTGAGCGCAGCTTTTACGGCGATTTCCGCAGTTTCAAAGTCTCGAATCTCTCCGACCAGAATAATGTTAGGGTCTTGCCGCAAGAATGCGCGCAATGCCGTGGCGAAGTTCAGTCCAATCTGATCCTTCATCTGAACCTGGTTCACTCCGGCCAACTGAAATTCGACCGGGTCTTCGGCGGTCATGATGTTTGTTTCGGGCGTGTTCAATCGCGATACCGACGAATAGAGCGTGTTAGTTTTTCCCGATCCTGTTGGACCTGTGACCAACACCATTCCGTACGGCCGCAGGATTTGGCGCTCGAACATCGTCAATGACTTTTGCTCAAAGCCGAGCTTGGTCATGTCCAAGCGCAGATTTTCTTTGTCCAACAGGCGCATTACGATTTTTTCGCCGAAGAGGGTTGGTACCGTCGAAACACGGAAGTCGAGGTCTTTCTTCTTGCCATCCCGCATGTACTTCAACATGATGCGGCCGTCTTGCGGCAGACGCTTTTCGCTGATGTCCAACTTGGACATGATTTTGATGCGGCTGGTGATGGCGTCTTTCAATTTCAAGGGCGGCGACATTACGTTTTGCAAAATACCGTCTATGCGCAAACGTACGCGCAACTCTTTTTCGTAAGGCTCGACGTGAATGTCGCTCGCGCCGCGCTTAACGGCGTCGGTCAAAATCAAGTTCACTAGCTTGATGATGGGAGCTTCTTCGGCGGCGCGCTCGAGAGACGCGGCGTCCATCTCATCTTCTTCGGCGCTGATTTCCAGAGCGGCGTCATCATCGGCCGACAAATCCTTCATGACCTTGCTGAGTTCTTCGCCGCTGGAAACATCGCCGTAAAATTTCTGAATGGCGTCATTGATGTCTGATTCCGAAGCGACGACGGGCTCAACGTTGAAGCCGGTCATAAACTTAATGTCGTCCATCGCGAAAACGTTGGTGGGGTCGGTCATCGCGATGGTCAGCGTTGCACCAACGCGCGATAGTGGCACTACCTGATATCGCACAGCCGTTTCCTGCGGAATCAGCTTGATGACAGTGGGCTCGACTTCGTAATACTTCAAATTGATGGAAGGAACCCCGTACTGGCGGGAAAGGACTTGAGTAATTTCATCGTCCCTGACAAATCCAAGTTTCATCAGGCAGGTGCCGAGGCGGCCGCTATTCTTCTTCTGATACTCGATCGCCTGCTTCAACTGATCAGCAGTGATCAAGTTTTCTTTAATCAGAATTTCGCCGAGCCGGGCCGACATGCAGAGAACTCCTGAGTTGCTGGGCGCTATCCGCGCAACAGCAAAGACCTTCCGGTCTTTCTGATTAGAATTGAACCATTTTGGGGAACGCAGAGGCACCTGTCCTGAAGTACAGTTGTGGCGTCAACGATATCGCTCCAAAAAACTGCACTAAGTGTGCTTTATCGGGGCATGTGCCTTGACTCGCCAGTGGCAGGCCGCTATCTTCAGCATTGGTGGGTTCCTGCTTGCTTAGCCAATCGCCAGCCCTTGTTGCGTCGCCGATGATGCTGATTTCCCCTGCAGTGGAGCGCGCGTGACTCAGCGACCCCGGCCTTCGCGTGTATGGTTGTGGTTCAGCGGATTGCTGGTCACGATTCTGTTGGCGGCGGTATTCACGCTGGGCTCCCTTGGCCTGCCGGTCACGCCTGATACGCGAAACGAAGTAATCGTCCTCTTCGCAATTTCCACGTTCGTCGTTGCGGCGCTCATCATATTCGGGCTGATGCTCGTCCGGACGGTACTCCGTCTGAAAGCACAACAACTCGGAGCGCGATTCCGAACGAAGATGGTCGTCGGCGCGATGGCAATTTCTCTCCTGCCGGTCGTCTTCATGTTCGTCATCAGCTACGGACTGATGAATCGCACGCTGAGCAAGTGGTTTCCGCAGCCCCTGGAACTTGCCGCGCAGGAAAGTCAGAAACTCATAAACGAACTTGGCAAGCGCGAGCACGAGCGGCTAAACGAATATGCAAAATCCGCGGCGAACGAATTGGGACCGAATCCAACCTCCGATCAAGTGAAGGATCTATTTAATCGCATGCAGCCAGGCGTGGACGCGCTGATTGTTTTTGACGCGAACGGGCGCGCTCGCGCAGTTGCGGCGGACTTCCCCTTGTCGGAAAGCGATCCAGGCGCAGTGGATCGCAAGCGGCCGAGCGGCGCGGAAGTTTGGAAGGCTGGAAATGTGTATTCCAGTCTGGGGCGCGCGCCACTTGGTGATGGTTCAGTGCTCGTGCTTCGGCAGACGACACAAGATGCACTGGAACGGCCGACGCGAATTCAAGCGAACCTTGATGATTACGAACAGCGCAGCAAATCCTATCGCGCGTTCAAGAACCTCGTATTGCTGACGCTCAGTTTTTTTACCTTGGCGCTACTCGTTTCGCTGAGCTGGGTTGCGCTATTTCTTTCCAAACAAGTTACCGTCCCAATTCAGGCCCTTGCCGAAGGTACGCGCGAAATATCTCGCGGCAATTTTCAGCATCGCGTGGACGTCGAAACGCACGACGAATTGGGAATGCTGGTGCAGTCTTTTAATAATATGACCTCGCAATTGGCCGACAGCCGCCACCAGATCGACGATTTCACGCGCAACTTGCAGCAAGCCCTGCAAGAAATTGAGACCCGCCGCAAGTTATTGGAAACCGTGCTGGAAAGTATTCCGACGGGCGTGATCTCACTGGACGCGGAAGGACGCGTTGTTACACTGAATAGCGCCGCGTACAGGCTTTTCGGCGATTCCGCGCGGGGCGCGCATACGCTGGACGATCTGGTCGGCGAGGAAGCCAGCGCCGAATTTCGGACACTTTTGCGGCGAGCACTTCGGATCGGGACAATTTCCAAAGCGATTGAGTTGCGAGCGAAAGGACGTGTGACGCACGCAGCCGTCACTGTGAGTGCGCTCGGGGCGAGCAGCGCGAATTCCGGATACGTAGTGGTCGTCGACGATTTGACGGACTTGCTGCGCGCACAAAAACTTGCGGCGTGGCAGGAAGTGGCGCAACGAATTGCGCACGAAATTAAGAACCCGCTCACTCCTATCCAGATTTCCGCCGAGAGGCTTGGGCGGTTCCTTGTGCGTAATCGAGCCGACTCTCCTGCTGTTACGCGCGATCTGGAATTAGAAAAAGTTGTTGCCGAATGCTCGACGTCGATCGGGCGCGAAGTAGAAACTCTGAAATCTTTGGTGGATGAGTTCTCGCGATTCGTGCGCTTTCCCCACGCGCGATTGGCGCTTGCCGATGCGAACATGATTGCCGCCGATGCGCTGGATGTTTTTCGCGGACGTCTGGACGGAATTAAGATTCGCACGGATTTCGCCGTAAATCTGCCGCCGATGCGTGCCGATAACGAACTACTGCGCAGCGTGCTAGTCAATTTGATAGATAACGCCGCCGAAGCCCTGGAAGGATCCCCCGCCAAGGAATTGCTGGTCGCCACGCGGACGGCCAGCAACGGCTCCGCACTGGAGATAATTGTGGCTGACACCGGCCGTGGAATTTCACCCGACGATAAAGACAAATTATTTTTGCCGCATTTTTCCACAAAGGATCGCGGCACCGGACTTGGTCTGGCAATTGCCGCGCGCGTGGCGGCCGAGCATCACGGAAGTATTCGCGTGGAAGATAATTCTCCGGTCGGTTCGCGTTTCATTTTGCGGCTTCCGGTTGCAGAGGTTGCGCCCACGCCAGTCGCTTCGGGGAGCTGAAAGTTATAATCTGCTATCCACACGATGCCACCGACAATTCTTATCGTTGACGATGAAGCCGGAATCCGCGAATCGCTCAGCTCCGTGCTGCGAGAAGACGGCTATCGCGTGGAAACAGTTGCGTCGGGCGAGGATTGCCTGGCATATGTCCAAGACAAATCCGTCGACTTAATACTGCTTGACGTTTGGCTGCCCGGAATTGACGGCATGGAAACGCTGCGTCGTTTGCGCGAAGCTGAAACCTGCCCGATGGTAGTGATGATTTCCGGCCACGCAAATATTGAGGCGGCTGTCCGCTCCACAAAACTTGGCGCGTTTGATTTCGTCGAAAAACCGCTTTCACTTGAAAAAATTGGGCTGGTGATTAAGAACGCCCTGGAGCAGGTTCGCCTGGAAGAAGAGAATCGGCGGCTTCGTGCGGAACTAGCGCAGCAGTTCGAGTTAATTGGCGCGAGCATGCCAGTGAAAGCGCTGCGTCAACAAGTGGCGCTGACCGCGCCGACGAACGGCCGCGTGCTGATTTACGGCGAAAGCGGCGTCGGAAAAGAAGTGGTGGCGCGTGCGTTGCACGAGGCAAGTTTGCGGAAAGCACGTCCATTTGTGGAAGTAAACTGCGCCGCAATTCCAGATGAGTTGATCGAGTCTGAACTTTTCGGGCATGTAAAAGGAAGTTTCACCGGAGCTACCGAAGATAAAATTGGCAAATTTCAGAAAGCCGATGGCGGAACATTATTTCTAGACGAAGTCGGCGACATGAGCGTGAAGACGCAAGCGAAGGTACTGCGCGTCCTGGAAGAACAACGCTTTGAGCCGGTCGGCTCGAACGCCGCAGTGACGGTAGATGTGCGTGTGATCGCCGCCACAAATAAAAAGTTGGATGAAGAAATTGCACGCGGCGCTTTTCGCGAGGATTTATTTTACCGGCTGAACGTAATTCCCTTTTACATGCCGGCTCTGCGCGAACGCGCGGAAGATATCCCTCTTTTTGCGCGGCACTTTCTGACTGAATTCAGCGCCGAGTACGGCAAACGTCCGCGCGAAATGAGCGAAGCAGCGCTCGAAATTCTAATGCGCTATTCCTGGCCGGGAAACGTGCGCGAACTGCGCAACCTGATTGAGCGCCTGGTGATTATTTGTCCGCAGCAGCGCATCGAACCGCATCATCTTCCACCTGAACTTTTCCGCGGCGCGAAAAGCGCACAACATCCTTATGCCTCGTTGCACGAAGCGCGATCCGCATACGAGCGCGATTTTATTCTGCGTAAACTGGAAGAACATCAGTGGAATATGACGCACACGGCTGAAGCGTTGGGACTGGAACGGAGTCACCTGTACAGGAAAATGAAGACGCTCGGCATTTCGACCGCCGAATCCTAGCGATTCGCGTGAAACTTCCCGTATAATCCGCAGGAGTTCTTCCGCCAATGATCGGGAAAGAAATAGGCCACTACCGAATCACTGCCCGCCTGGGCGATGGCGGCATGGGTGTCGTTTACAAGGCGGAAGATTCCCGCCTGGGCCGTAACGTCGCTCTGAAATTTCTTCCTGACGATCTCGCGCGCGATCCAAACGCGCTTGAACGATTTACCCGCGAAGCACGCGCCGCCTCCGCGCTGGATCATCCCAACATTTGCACGATTTATGAGATCGGCGAAGCGGATGGAATCACGTTTATCGCCATGCAATTTCTGGAAGGCGCGACGCTGAAGCAAATAATCGGAACGCAGCCGATGACTCTTGACCAGATTCTCGACATCGGCACGCAGATCGCTGACGCCCTGGACGCCGCACACGCCAAAGGAATCATTCATCGTGACATAAAGCCCGCGAATATTTTTGTGGACACGCGAAACCGCGTGAAGCTTCTCGATTTTGGCCTCGCAAAGCAAACGGGTGCGGACAGAGGCGCAATCGTGGCTTCAAACGCCACCATAGTTTCTGACGCCACGATTCTAAATGACACCGACTCCAACCTTACCAGTCCCGGCACAGCCGTTGGCACCGTGGCGTATATGTCTCCCGAGCAGGCGCTGGGCAAGCCGCTCGACTTGCGCACGGATCTTTTTTCATTTGGCGTAGTGCTGTATCAAATGTCCACAGGCTCGGCGCCCTTTTCCGGGCAAACTACCGCCGCGATATTTGACGCCATTTTGCACCGCGCGCCGACCGCGCCGGTCCGATTGAATCCCGATATGCCCGTCGGACTTGAGCGAATCATAGAAAAACTTCTTGAGAAAGATCCGGAGATGCGATACCAGAGCGCCGCGGATGTTCGCAGCGATCTGAAACGGCTGCGGCGCGAAACGGATTCTTCGCGCGTGGTTCTGGCCGCGTCGGACGACGCGCCAGCTTCGTCACAGTCTCGCGCGAGCGGCGCAGCAGGTAGCGGGTCCGCGCGCGCTGCGTCTGAAACCGGTTCCGCAGCCACGGCACAAATTGAATCGAACAAATCCTCATCCACAGGTTCAGGTGCAACCGGCGCTTCCTTGCCGGCAAGAATGGGCTGGAAACTTTGGGCACCCGTGGCGGCCGTTGCGGTTGCGGCAATTTCGATTGGCGGTTACATGTACGCCCATAAACCGCCCATGCTGGCGGAAAAAGATTCTGTAATCATCGCAGATTTTGCGAACACTACGGGGGACCCAGTATTCGACGGAACTTTGCGCCAGGGACTTTCCGTACAACTGGAACAATCTCCCTACCTAAACATTCTTTCTGACGCGCAAATCGCCAAGACCATGAGCCTGATGGGCCATCCGCCGATGGAAAAATTGACGGACGATATGGCGCGCCAGGTTTGCGTGCGATCGAATAGCCACGCAACTATCGAAGGATCGATCAGCCAGGTTGGCAATCAATTCAATTTGATTTTGAAGGCCGTGAATTGCGCGGACGGCGCCACGCTTACAAGTGTGGATGCCACCGCTCCCGACAAAGATCACGTCCTGAAAGCACTGAATGATTTGGCGTCCGACATTCGCGGCAAACTCGGCGAGTCTCTGCGCTCCGTGAAGAAATTTGACGCTCCGCTGGAAGCAGCGACCACAACTTCGCTCGACGCTCTGAAATCCTACTCGATGGGGCGCGAGGCGCTGGTTAAAAAGGGCGACAACGCCGCGGCAACTACATTTTTCGAGCGTGCCGTCAGTCTTGATCCGAACTTCGCGATGGCGTACGCAAGCCTGGGAACTGTTTACAGCAACAGCGGCTCGACCGACAAGTCCCACGAGAGCATCAAGAAGGCTTACGAGCTTCGCGATCGCGTCAGTGATCGGGAAAAGTTTTATATCACTTCGCACTACGAACAGTTCTATACCGGAAATCTACAGAAAGCGATTTCCATCTACGATCTATGGCGCCAGACATATCCGGCGGATTCCGGATCGATCCTTCTGAATTCAGGCGTGATCTACCAGCAATTGGGGCAGCAAGACAAAGCTCTAGAATCCTACCAAGAAGCGTTAAAGGCTCAGCCCGACAGCCAGTTGGTTTTGGGGCAAATGATGGGCCTTTACCTCACGACGATGCAGCTGGATGAGGCGCAAAGCATTCTCGAAAAGATGTTCGCGCAGAACAAGGACAGTTCTGACTATCACGGCCTTCTCACTCAGTTGGATTTCCTGCGCGACGATTCTGCCGGACTCAAGCGAGAGTTTGACTGGTTGTCGAATAAGCCCGGGGTGCAAGCCACTGTATTCGGCGGTGAGGCGAATATCGCTGCTTACCATGGGCAGTTTGTTAAGTCGCAAGAGCTTTCTCTGCGAGCCTTTGCCGCCGCCGGCGGAGCTAACGCACCCAAAGATCAATTGGCGGCGGGACAAGCGGGCGTCTCCATAAGGCTAGCTGCCATTGGCGAATCCGATCAGGCTAAAAAGATGGCGCAAACCGCGCTCGCAACCCCAGGGATTTCTACTTTCGCTCAAGTGACCGCGGCGATGACTCTCGGCATGACTGGCGACAGCGCTCGCGCGCAAACTTTACACGACGATATTTCAAAACGATTTCCGGAAGATACTATTCTCCAGAATATTTTACTGCCGTCCCTTCAGGGTATGATCGAATACGGACGCGGCGATTTCGCCAAGACCGTCGACGCCTTCCAACCGGTGATGCCATTTGAATTGAGTTCGGCCGCCAATCTGGATCCCGCATACATTCGCGGCATGGCTTATTTGAAATTGAATAAGGGTGCCGAAGCTGCGGCCGAATTCCAGAAATTGATTGATCACCGTGGGGTGGTGGGTACGTCGATTACTGGCCCGCTCGCGCATCTCGGATTGGCGCGGGCCCGTGTATTACAAAATGACCGCGCAGGCGCTCGCACCGAATATCAGAATTTTCTGGCGCTCTGGAAGGACGCCGATACGGATATTCCAATTTTCAAACACGCGCAAGCAGAGTACGCACAACTGAAGTAAGGCTTCTCGATTCTAGGCTTCGCCGCCGTCTTCGTCCCCCTCATCGACTTCTTCATCGCCGCTTATTGCGTCACCTTCTTTATTCAATTCATCCAGGTCGTCGCTCATCTCGCTCAATTGCGAAAGCTGCGTGCGCCAGTCAATTTGACGAACCATCGCCGGATTGTCGCGCCATCCGGGCTGAACGGTTACATGCAATTCCAAAAATACTTTCATTCCGAGCAAGGCTTCGATCTCGACCCGCGCAGCCATGCCGATTTTCTTCAGCATTTCACCGCCCTTGCCAATCAAGATTCCCTTTTGCCCTTCCTGCTCCACAAATAGCGTTACACGAATGCTCGTGAATTTCGGCGTTTCCTCGAACGAGTCCACGATCGCGGCAATCGCGTGTGGAACTTCTTTGTGCGTGAGGCCCATCGCCTTTTCGCGCACAATTTCGCCGGCCAGGAAACGCTCGGGCTGATCCGTGACTTGATCTGTGGGAAATAACGGCGGACTAACTGGCAGATATTCCGCGAACTTCTTTAGCGCGAGTTCGACGCCGTCGCCATCGCGCGCGGAGATCGGAATAATGTCCGTCCATTCGCGAAGATGAATGCAGGTGTTGATCAGTGGCAGAAGTTTTTCTTTTGGGATGCGATCAATTTTATTCAGTAGGAGAATTGCGCGCCCTTTGAACTGGTTTGCGCGCTGAAGAACTGCTTTATCGCCGGGGCCAATTGGACCACTAGCGTCCAGCATCACCGCCAGCAAATCCACGCCTTCCATAGCCTGCGCGATTTCCTGCAACATGTGGCGACGCAGCGCGGTGCCGCCTTCGTTCAGACCGGGCGTATCAATCAGAATCACCTGAGCATCGGGACGTGAAACAATTCCCAAAATCCTGTTGCGAGTGGTTTGCGAGACCTGCGTGACGATGGAAACCTTTTGTCCCACCAGACGATTCACCAGCGTGGACTTGCCCACATTTGGCCGCCCGACAATCGCCACAAATCCACACCTAAACTCTGCCGCTTTATTTTCCGCTGACATATTTTCTCTGAGTTCCCGTCTTGTTTCGATGTGTGCTGCTACTTGGCCCATGCCGCAGCGGCGTGGCGCCGCGCGCGTAGGCGCAAAACTTTTCGCTGGTTGGCGTCTATAACTTCAAATCGTAGGCCGTCGTAGTCGATGCGCTCTCCGGCCGCCGGCACATGTCCGGCAATGTGATTCAGCAATCCGGCCACGGTTGTGAATTGCTCGTCCGACCCCGCTTCCAAATCGACGTTAAATAATTCGCGCAGTCTTTCCAGCGAAACACTCCCGCGCACGATCATACTTCCATCGGAATCGCGCACAACATCCGGGGCGGGACGACGGTCTGACTCGCCAAACTCCCCAACGATTTCTTCCACCAAATCTTCGGCGGTGACTAGCCCGGCAAAAAGTCCATGTTCATCAAACGCCAGCGCGATCTGCTGATTCTTTTTTTGCATTTCCTTCAGAAGTTCGGAACCGTATTTCGTTTCCGGCATCAGAAGCACGGGCCTGACCAAGCTGCGAACTTTTTGGTGCCGCGCGTCATCGTCGGAAACTTCCAGCAAATCGCGCGAATATACGACGCCCTGCATGTCATCCAGCGATTCGCCAAAAACAGGTATGCGCGAAAACTTTTTATCCACAACGAGCTGGCGTAAATCTTCCAGGGTTGCGTCGGCCGAAATCGCTACGACTTCCGGGCGCGGAGTCATCACTTCGCTCAGCCGCTTATCGCCGAATTCCATCACCTGTTCGATTAATTCCGCGTCATCGTGTTTCAGAATGCCTTCTTCTTGCGCAGCTTCCACGAGGGCTTCAATGCCCTCTTGCTCCGTGCGATGTTCCGGCTCGCCGCCCGCACCGTCTTCATCGGAAATGCGTGCCAACGAAGCCGCCAGTTCAACGCTTGCGCGCAACGGCCACACCAGCAATAAGAAAAATCGCACCGCAGGCATTAAGGGACGCAACCAGCGCCCCGTCGTTCTCGCCAGAAGTACATCAGGCAGAAAATGCATGGCGACAACGACTTCGGCCGGAACAAAAATTAGCAGCTCAATAAATGCATTCCAACTTTCCGGCACAAATCTGATTACTCCGCGCGCCGTAAGAACTGCCACGGCCACCATCCACAATCGCGCCAACAAGCTGAACGCCAACGCCGCCGAGCGGCGTTTCACTCCAATGCGGGGCTCAATCTCGGTCTCGAACACGTCGAGGTGTCCGTGAATTCGTTTGGAGGCGACGCGCCCAAGTTCGCGATAAATCCGGTCAAGATACGAGAAGACCGTGAGGCCCGCCAGCATCGCCACCACGCCGAGAATGTGAAGTGCAAGACTCATCTGTTGGTCGTCACGCCAATTTCAATTTCTTCCGCAAGCGCATTTCAATCCGTTCCATTTCGCCGTCATCCACTTCATGGTCGTATCCCGCGAGATGCAGCACGCCGTGCAAAATTAAAACTCGAATTTCTTCGTCAAGCGTCCGTCCAAAAAGTTTCGCACTCCGCCGCGCGGTCTGCGGAGAAATCGCGATATCTCCCAGAACTTTCGCGCCATTTTCATTTGGAAACGATGACGCGCCGTTTCCATTTGCCGGAAACGAAAGCACATCGGTCGGCTTGGGCTTGCCGCGGAATTTCCCATTCAACCGCGCGATCTCACGATCCTCGACGAAGCAGACCGTCACCTCGCGCCGGCCCAATTTCAATTCGCGCCGGACAGAAGCCAGAAATCGCGCAAGCACCTTATCGTGTAATGGAATCCGGCTCTGGCGGTTAAGAATCATGTGCGAAGCGCGTTGCTCGCGCGATTAATCCGCTGAATCGGCCTTGGGCTTCGGCGGCAGCGCCCGTGAAGGTGACAGATCGTGCTCCTCATACGCACGAATAATCTGCTGTACCAGGTTGTGCCGCACCACATCTTTCTCACTGAACGTCACCACTGCAATGTCCGTAATCTTCGCCACCACTTCCAACGCTTCCACCAGTCCACTCTTGCGGCCAGTAGGCAAATCGATCTGCGTAATGTCTCCCGTGATCACGGCCTTGGAATTGAAACCAAGACGCGTCAAAAACATTTTCATCTGTTCGGACGTAGTATTCTGCGCCTCATCCAGAATCACGAACGAATCATTCAACGTGCGCCCGCGCATAAACGCCAGCGGCGCCACTTCGATGATTCCCTTTTCCAGAAAACGGTCCAGCTTGTCCGGATCCAGCATGTCGTAAAGCGCGTCATATAATGGACGCATGTACGGATCAATTTTTTCCTGCAAAGTTCCCGGAAGAAATCCCAGCCGTTCACCTGCTTCCACCGCCGGACGCGCCAGAATAATTCTGTTCACGCGCTTATTGAGCAGCGCGGAAACCGCCATCGTCACAGCCAAATAAGTTTTTCCCGTGCCGCCCGGCCCGACGCCGAACGTCATATCGTGCTTCTCAATTTCGTCCATGTAGCGCCGTTGATTCGCGCTCTTTGGCGTAATGACCTTCTTGCCCGATTGCTTTGTTTTCGCGCGCCCCGCCGATTCCAGTAATTCCTTCAGCGGAACTCCGGGTTCCTCCACGGCCAGTTTCAACAGCGAATGCACTTCGCCATTCGCAAACGTTTTACCTTCGCGCACAAGCTGGTTGTACTCTCCCAGGATTTGAGCCGCGCGCTCAACGCGCTCCGCCTCACCTTCCAGGCGCAGGCTGTTCTCCTCGAGATCTGCAGTAACGTGCAGGGCTGATTCGAGATAGCGTAGGTTTTCGTCCAGGGTACCGAACAGCGTCCCCACGCTGCCGGCGATTTCTACAGTGCGTCGCATCTGGGGTGGGCGCGGCAGCCGATTTCGGCGCCGAGCCATTGGCCTCATTCTCCGGCCGGAATGGTAAACTCGTCCATCAAAAGAGTACATTACGCAGAACAACGAATCAAGAGCGTCGCGCCAACTACCTTATTTTACAATGTGTTACGGCATGATAGGATGCCGATATTCTGAAACTATCGAGGTCATCTCGCGGACATGCCATTTGAGATCACCGGGCTCTCTCCGATGCTGAAAGTCACCAACCTCTTGGCGACGATCAAGTTCTATACCGAGACTCTGGGCTTCACCGTGCAAAATCAGATGAAGGACGACGCCGACAAGCCCACGTGGTGTGCACTAAAATGGGGCAACGCGCAAGTAATGTTTTACAGCGCGGAAAGTTTGGATCAGCCGCCGGGGCCTCCATCCATGACGGGTGTTTTGTATTTCAATCCGGCGGATGTCCGCGCGCTGTGGGCTTATTTGAAAGATCGCGCCGAGGTCGCCTGGCCGCTTGATCAAATGCC
This sequence comes from Candidatus Acidiferrales bacterium, assembly GCA_036008485.1. GTDB lineage: Bacteria > Acidobacteriota > Terriglobia > Acidiferrales > UBA7541 > DASTCZ01. Next base: position 18,870 of record DASYNR010000126.1, read on the forward strand.
CTACGGCATGTTGGAATTCGCCATTCGAGACTGCAACGGATACATTCTTAGTTTCGGTCAAGAGGTGTAAAGTCTCCGGCGATGATGTATTCTGCTAGCGCGTTTCCCCGATGTGTGTCGCTTACAACGTAAGCGCGCGTATGGGCATCGTATTTCCGCAATCCTAAAATGTTCTGGAGGGTGGGTAGGAATGAGAATTCGGGCGGTTGCGGGCTGGGCTTTAGTGACGACGCTGTGTGTGTTTGCCGGCGCGTGCAATAGAAATGGCATAGACCCCAATTTGCCCGCAATTACCGTGCAGCCGGTGAACACGACCGCGGCCGCCGGTTCCACTGCCACATTTACCGTGACCGCCACCGGACAGGCTCCTTTGGCCTATCAGTGGTTTGCATTCGCGCAGCCGATTAAGGGCGCCACCTCTTCCTCGTATACGACCAAGACCCTCGCCCCATCGGACAACAATTCATTTTACTTCGTCCTGGTCACCAACTCGCTCGGCAGCATCGAGAGTAACGAAGTTCTTTTGACGGTCACAACCACGACGACGTCTACCGCCTCCGCCAATACGCTGGGAAATGCCAATCCTGCTGACGTTTTGACGCAGCACAACGACGCCGGGCGCACCGGGCTACATTCGGGCGAGACCCTCCTGACGCCTTCCAACTTGAACGTCACAAAGTTTGGAAAACTTGGAACACTGATCACCGATGGCGAAGTTGACACGCAGCCGCTCTACGCTTCCGGCGTAACCCTTCCTTCCGGCGGCATCCGAAATGTTTTGTATGCCGCTTCCGAGCACGGCAGCGTCTACGCGTTTGACGCGACGAGCGGCGCCGTAATTTGGCAGTCCGGATTGCTCGGCGCGAATGAACAACCGACCGATTCCGGCACTTGCACAAGCACGCCGCAGGAGCGCGGAATTACTGCGACGCCGGTGATTGATCGCACTCGCGGCCCACATGGCGCAATTTATGTGATCGCAAATACGAAAGACAGTGCGGGAACTGTGATCCAGCGCGTTCACGCTCTGGACATTGCGACAGGATCCGAATTGTTTAGCGGACCGATGCTCATCCAGGCGTCTGCCAACGCTGGGAACAGCGTAAATTCCAGCGCTTCGCAAAATTTCGACGCGGCGCGATATCAACCTTTGGCCGGACTGCAGTTGGTGAATGGAAAAGTGTTCGCCGCGTTTGGTCCGAACTGCGGGGCCGCTGCTGACTCAAGTTGGATCATGAGTTTCGACGCAGCGAGCCTGGGTCCGGCGGGATCGCTTTATCTGGCGCCAGCCGCTGGCCCAAATGCTCCAGGATTCACGGCGGCCGGGCTTTCCGCGGATTCGGCTGGCGACCTTTATATCTTTGGCCAAGCGACCTATGCGTCTCACGCGCCGGGTTCGGCAAACGTTCTCGTGCCTGCCAGTGCTGGAAATGCATTCCTGAAATTCTCGACGCAGAATGGACTCGCGCTGACAGACTATTCCAAGACCTCGACTTCCGGTCCGGCTTCGGTCATTAACTCGGGGACACAAACGTCGAGTGGAGCACTCGTCGTTCCGGATTTCACAGACGACGCTGGAAGAGTTTGGCATCTGGCGCTCGGTGCTGGTGGCGACGGTAGTATTTCTGTACTTAACCGCGATGTGTTGGGCGCCTCCGGTCTGCAGCCCACACCGATTCTTCAAGTAATTTGGGGCCAGACTGCACAGTCGGGTGTAACAGGTACGATGGCATATTTCGGCAGTACGGCCTTCTCCGCAATTTCTGGCGATCCGATCAAAGCGTTTGCACTCAATGACGCCCGGCTCTCCACAGCGCCAGTAAGTCAGAGCGCGAACACACTCGGCGCTTCGGGAGCGCAAATTTCCGTCTCCGCTAATGCCTCAACCGGCGGCGTTCTGTGGGCCGTGGAGAGTACTGGCCCAGGAATTCTGCGCGCCTACGACGCGACGGACTTATCTCACGCGGTTTACGACACGACACAAGCTGCGAATTCACGCGACGCGTTCGCCTCGGCGGTCAGCGCAGTTCCGCCAACGGTCGCCGGCGGCAGAGTATATGTAGCAACGAAGGGCGGAATCGCGGTTTTCGGCCAATTGAAGTAGCCGGGCGGAACGCTCGCTGGCCGTGAGAAGTTTGACATCCCCTCAGGGGTCGGATACTTTACTAAAATCACGAAACATTGAAGAGGAGATTTGAATGGCGCAGGCTGCAGGATCAAAAATTAAGAAGCGTAAGAAGTCAGTTCTAAAGCGTTCGCGGCAATACCGTGAACGCGAAGTTGTGAATCGTCACAACCGCACACAAGTTCGCACCAGCTTGAGGAATTTTCGCGCGGCAGTAGGCTCCGGCGACGTAAAAGTTTCGACCGACTTGTTTCGGCCGACGCTCGCGGCGATCGATCACGCAATCGCGAAGGGCGTCTTGACAGAAAATACCGGCAATCGCTACAAGTCACGCCTATCTCTGGCGTTCAACGCATTGAATGCCGCTCAGGCAAACGCCAAGAAAGCGTAAATCATTTTTCTAATTTGAGATTTGCTTTGATGCAGGCCCGCGAACGCGGGCCTGTTTTATTTTGTCACTGCCGATTTCCAACCGCCGCACGTGGCGACGCGCTTTCCGCACGACGCGCCGTCAATCGCGCGATCAAAAACTCCAGCACCGCGCGTGGCGCTGCTATTCCGGATTTCAACTGGCTATCCGCCTCCGAAAGATGCTGCACTCCGCTCACCAACTGTTCGCGCGCAATCCGCGGAGCATACTTCAACGCAAGCTCCGCTGTATCTTTCCGCATCCCGAGGCGCGCAGCCTGCCACACGTCCGCTCCGCGCGGAAGGTCCTGCACTTCAATCAATTTGCGGAACATCCAGGCCATTGCGCCGACCATACCAACCGCCTGTTCGCCTTCGCGAAACAAACTTTCCAAGAAAATCATGGCGCGCTGACGATCTCCGGTCGCCAGCATTCCGGATAATTCCCACACCGAATATTTTTGGTCGGAAATTACCAGCGCTTCAACATCAGCGCGCGTAATGCGTTTGCGTTCGCCGGCGTACGTAGCTAGTTTCTCAAGCTCGGTTCGGATGCGCGCCAAACCCGCATTTGTATTTTCCGCCAGTGCCTGCGCGGCGTCACGATCCAATTCCACTTTTAGTTCGCGCGCCATTTTCGCCGCCATCGTCACCGCAAGGCCGAGTCGCACGTTCATGTCCTCGCTCGGCTCGCAATCCACTACAAGTGTTTTCTCGGAGAGCGCTTTGAAAAGTCCCATCCGCGCGTCAAGCTCTTCCGCTTCCATCACCAGCACGGTAAAGGGCGCGGGATCGTCAAGATACGCAGCGATTTTTTTTACATTTTCCTTCCGCGTATCTTCGTCGCCTTTTTCAAGCGCCTTCACATCGCTCCAGAAAATCACCTGACGCGGCGCAAGCATGGGCAACATTTGCGCCTGACCCAAAACTATATCCGGCGAATCGTTTTTCGCGGAAAATCGCCCGACGGCCCATTCGCGCGTGCCTTCTTCCACGTAGGTCTCGATGAGTTTCGTTCGGCAAAGATCGCGCAGGTAGGAATCACTTCCAAGCAACAGAATTGCGGGCACAGTCTTTCCGGATTCGACGCGTTCAAGCAGCGCTTCGACGCCGGAACCAGCCATTAGAACTTCTCCAGGATGCCGGCCACAAGTTTCGCGGCAAAATCGCGCGAGAGCCTATCCAGCGCCGGATTCTGTTCATCAAAGAAGTTCGGCACGTCCGTGGAAATAGCGTATGGCTGGCGAAAAACAAAATTATCGTTGCGATAGATTTCGGCTTTCGTTTCGCGGTCCACCAGCCAAACTTTCATGTGCACCGTAACCAGCATGGACGTGGCGCGCCCGGTCGTCGAATCGAAGACTGCGACGACGCTTTCGAGGCTGGTGACTTCGCCATTCAGCACGGCATCGCCCGCCTCGGGATCGTTCACCACACGGTACGCCGAACGCGATAGAAATTCGCGAATTACCGCCTGAGTAAGTTTCTGTTCGACGCGATACCGGGAAGTTTTATTTATAAACGCGGGAATCGCAATGGTGTGCAGATTCGCGGGGAGCGCGCTGCCCTGTCCGCCGACGTGATATCCGCAGCCGCTAAGCATGATCGCGAGCGCGAATATCGCGAACGCTCGACCAAATGAACTCTGCAAATTGATTTTGCTCACACGCATCTATAGAAGGTCGATTATCACATCAAATGGAAATTGCGGCGAAGCTAATCCTGTAATACTCGCTCGGCGATTGCCACTGCATTTTCCGCGGTAACGCGAAGATTATCCGCCGCGCCCCAGAACCAATATCCGCCGCGCCGGTTCGGATCGCGCTCCACGTGCCCCAGCAACGGCTTCGGCTCGCCCGCCGCGCTAATCAACGAAGGCGCGGATTGATCTCCCTCAGGAAACTGAAATCCCGCCGCCGCTAAACTGTTTTCCACCGCCGCCGGCTCAGGCGAAGACTTCAATTCCGCGAACGCGCTAAATCCGTGCGAATGAAATACGGGAGCTTGCAGCAACTGGATGGCGGGAATCGGCGCCCTGCTTCCCAGATAATTTGCAATATCGCGCGCAATCGATTCGCGCGTCGCGCCCAATCGCTCCGCGCTCGCTTCGCCGTAACGATCCATCACATTGAACGCTACCTGCGCGTCGTAGACAGTTTTTCCAATCGGCTGGAACGAAAGTAAGCTCACCGTCTGTTTTTCAAGTTCTTCGATCGCTTCCTGCCCACGCTCTGAAACCGGTTGCAGGAATACGATCGACGCGCCGGTCGGTGACCATTCCATCAGTCCCGCCGCAAGCGCGCAGGAAATTATTACAGGCGCCGACGGGGAGTAATATCCGCTGCTCGACTTGACGGCGGATGGCATCGCAGGCGGCAGCATCGCATCAAGAGACGGAATCCATTGTTGAACGTCTGCGCGATTCCGAAACCCGCCACTCAAATCAATCACGGCGGGCGAATTGCGAAGCGCGTCATCCGCATGCTTCGCAGCAAATTCCGGCTTGCCCGCGAAGAAAACAATCCGCGCATTCTCAAAACTTTCCGGATCAACGGACTGGATTATCGCCGGCTCGCCCGCCGCTTCCGTTAAAATGCCCGCGGCAATTTCTTCGTCCAGAAGTTTTAGGTCGGCGCTAGGAATGTGATCCTTCAGCAAGTCCACCAATTCCTTGCCGCGCAGAGTTGTAGCGCCAACAACTACAATTCGCGGAGAATTATTCGAGGAAGGCATCGCTTAGCCCGCGGGCTGCGAAGTGGAGTGATGACGCACAAACCGCACCAGTTCCATCACGATTCCGGAAACCAGGTAACCGCCGGCAAGAATCAGCAGGGCATACTCGGAATAAAAGAAAATGGCCCCAGCCGTCAGCGTAATTAAAATGATGATGATCGAAGGTTGCCGCCGCGACCAGTTAATACCCTTAAAACTCGGATACCGAATCTTGCTGGTCATTAGCGCGGCCAGCGCTATTACCAATCCGAGAAAGCCCGCGGAGTAGTGCCATTGATCAAGCGGAGTCTTGAAGTAATGAACCGTGGCAGCGACGCAGCCGGCCGCCGCGGGACACGGCATGCCCACAAAATACTTCATCGATGATGAACTAGCTGCCATTCCGTGCACATTGAATCGAGCCAGTCGCCACGCACAACTTATCAAGAACGTCAGACAAACCAGCCACGCCAGTTCCTGAACGAAGTGAATCGCCGGAGACGCATCAAGCTGCAAACTGCGCACTCCCCAGCTATAAGCCAGCGCCGCGGGCGCTATGCCAAAGCTGATGACGTCCGCAAGAGAATCAAGCTGTTTGCCGAATTCGCTGTTCGTACCGGTGAGGCGCGCCACGAATCCATCGAAAGAATCGAAAATGAATGCGACGCCAATCGCTCGTGCGGCAAAATCCAATCGCGCGTCTCCGCCTGCCAACACCGCAATGATCGCGTAATATCCGCAAAGCAAATTGCCGACCGTAAACAGGCTCGGCAAAAGATATATCCCCCGGCGACGGCGTCCATTCACAAGCCGCTGCCCAGGGAATGAAAGCTCCTGCTGCTCGGTGGACATTTCTTCGGGATGGTCCATTGGAATAAAACTCATTTTATGTCCGGCGTCTGCGTCCATCGCGCCAAGATACTCGAACCGCCCGCCACGTGATCGCCCGGCTTCACTGTAATCTCGGCCTCGCGTGGCAACCACACATCCATTCGCGAGCCGAACCGTACAATTCCGATGCGCTCGCCGCGCTCTACTTGATCGCCAGCCTTCTTCCAGAGTACCACGCGACGCGCAATCATTCCCGCGATCTGCTTGAAAACTATTTGTCCGTGTGCCGTATCCAAATAAATTACGTTCTGTTCATTTTCCGCCGACGCCGTCTTCCGCATGGCCATCTGGAATTTTCCGGGACGGTATTCAATACGCGCGATCTTCCCCTCCAGCGGCGTGCGATTCACATGCACATTCCACACCGCCAGGAAAATGGTGATCCGCTTTCCCGCGCGCCCGTCAAACTTCTCGTCGATTACTTCCAACACGCGTCCATCGGCCGGCGAAACAATCGTCGACGTGTCCGACGGAATCACGCGTTCCGGATCTCGAAAAAAGTACAATATAAAAGTGCCCAAAGCCAATAGAACGAACGCCGCGATTTGCAGCGCCAGAATATGCCAGCCGAGAAATAGCGCGGCGATGCCGAGCACTATCGGCGCCGACGCAAATTTATATCCTTCTTTGACCACGTACACCTATCTGGGAAGCTGAGGCGACACGGCTTCCACGCGCCTCATTCTACGACAAACGGCGAGAAAAGTTCTGGCGTCGCAACGGCGCCGCCGGAATTGTAGTCACTTGTGAAAGCTAATGCCCGCGCGTTGACGCGATGATTCGCTCCATCTCGTCCTTCACGCGGAGCCTCAGCTTCTTCAGCTCAGCTTCGTGGGTGAAATGTTCGTTGTTTAGAAACGCTGCTTGCGAGAGTTGCTCGATTTCGGCGTCGTACTTGGAGTGTTCTTGCGCGAGTTGTCGAAACTTGGGATTGCTTGCCAGAAGCTGTTCGCGGATATCCCCGGTTGTACTGGGCATCGTTCGCCTCCACTTTGGCTTTGTTGATTACATCTCACGCAGAAACTAGCACAAAATGGGAAAGTCGGCGAAGAAATTTTTACAGTATTTTAATGCAGGCGACGAACGAGCAGCAACGCGTCCTCCACCGGCTGAGAGTAATAGTTCTTCCGTCGCCCCTGCTCCGCAAAGCTCATCGATGAATAAAACGCTCGCGCGCCGGAATTCGATTCCCGCACTTCCAAATAGATGTTCTTCACATTCGCACGCTTCACCACTTCTACCGCGTGCGCCACGAGCCGCGCACCAATTCCCTGTCGCCGCGCATTCGGATCGACTGCGAGATTCAATATCTCCGTTTCGTCAGCCACAGCGCGCACCAACACCAATCCCAGCAAGACGTCTCCGCGCGCAGCCGCCCATCCAGTAATCCCGTTCGATCCAATATCGCGATACGCCGCTTCTCCCCATCGCGCTGCTCCATCGCATCGCGATTCAAGGGCAGCAAGCGCCGCAGAATCCTCACTCGTAATTGTCCGAATCACGACGTCTGCAGTAGGCGACGCCATGCTATTTCGCCTTCGCGTCCTGCCAGTACGATTCCGCGTCACTCCGCCGCACATAGTGCGCGTCCAGCGAAAGCGCATCCACCAATTCCCCGCGCCGCGCTAGATCGAACGCCAATTGTCCAATCCACGGCGCCAAATCTGCCGACACTTTCTCTCCTCGCGCTCCAGCCAGGACCGACGACGCAAGCACCGCACTAAACAATCGTGGCTCGGGCGACGCAAACGAGAGCCCGGCAATTGAATTACGCGTTTCCCGCACACGCGGCAGCCTCGAATAAACGTCCGTCAGGAACTCATCCGCCCGCATCACAACTTCATCTCCAACTGGCTCCAGCTCGCCTTCATTGCGACGGTACAGCCCGCCGAAGACCTGTCCGCGCCGCCCGTCCATAACCGCCGCTACGTATTCCGTCGCGCCAGACGCCTGCGCAGCGACCGCCTGAAGCCCACTGACGGGTGCCACCGGCTTCGCGTGGAGCTCCGCCCAAGCCTTCACGGTCGTCAAGCCAACGCGCAGCCCTGTGAAGGACCCCGGTCCAGCGGTCACAGCATATACGTCGAAATCCGCCACGCTCAGTTTCACCTCGGCCAATAGCGTCTGCAGCTCCGGGAAAAGTCGAGTTGAATAATCCTCGGTAGAGCCCGTAAATACATGACCCATCAGGCGCTTATCTTCCAAAGCGGCGATCCCACCCGAGGCAGTACTGGTATCTATAGCGAGCACTCGCATACCAGGATTGTAGTCTATTCCGGCCTAAAAAGGGGTTAACCAGTACAGCAATTCGAGTGCCATTCCATAAAAGGAATTTTGCTTAACTTGTTGATTCCAAAGAGAATACGCTTGACTCTACAGGGTCTTCCCCCTTAATATTAATACATCCTCACGGGGGATCTGATGGACTTCAAAATCGGCGACAAAGTAGTGTATCCGAACCATGGAGTCGGTGTAATAGAACAGGTCAATTATGGGATGTTGAACGGCCGCAGTGAGAAGTACTTCATGCTGAAAATTAGCTCCAGTGGCTTAAAAGTAATGGTTCCTCAAAGTAATGCTCTCGCTGTTGGTCTGCGTTCCGTTATGCGCCAGGCCGAAACCTCAAAAGTTATGACGTATCTCGAGAAGGGCAAGTTCACCTCGCATCATGACTGGAAGCATCGCTTCAAGGAAAATTCCGAACGCATGCGTACGGGATCGCTCATTGAAGTGGCAGCCGTGTTGAAGAGTCTGGTAGCCCTCAGCCGCACGAAACCACTTTCCTTCCGCGAAAAGAAAATGCTGGAACGAGCGAAGTATCTTTTGGTCAGCGAGCTCGCAACAGCGCGCAACTCTTCCGCGGAAAATATGGAAGGCGCTTTGGTGAAGTCCCTTGCCAAGGCTCGCCTGTCAATGCCCGTGCTCACGGACGTCCTCGAAGGCTAGGCTGATCCTCCAAATTTCAAGTTCTTATTTGACGGGCGCAAACCACAAGGTTTGCGCCCGTCGTTTTTTAATGAATGGAAACTAAGAACAGGATATTTCCCGACAGAATTTAGCGGCGATTTTTTCCCCAGCCCCCGCCACCGGGACTTTCAATCCTAACTACCGCTCCAGCCGACGCGAAGAACGCACATTTGCCCGGCAGCTTCTTACGTTTGCCTTTAACTTGAACTGAGTTCTGCCCTGACTTACCTTCTTCCCCGCCCGAAAGTCCATAAGGGCCACGTTTACGGCGATCGCACAACAATCCCACCTGCATGTCAGTCAGCAGCTCGACCTCTCGAACTAATCCATCGCCGCCACGGTAAAGTCCCGCGCCACCGGAGCCTTTTCGAAACCCATAATACAAAACGCGCACTGGATACGCGTGCTCCAAAACTTCAATCGGCGAGTTCCACGAATTCGTCATGTGCGTATGAATTCCGCTTACGCCGTCTCGATCCGGCCGCGCGCCCATTCCCCCTGCGATCGTCTCGTAATAAGCAAACGGAGCGCCGCCTCGCCTCGGATCTGCTCCGCCAAGGGTGAAATTATTCATCGTGCCCTGGCTCGCTGCCGGGATCTTCGATGGAAGCGCCTTCGCCATCGCACGCAACAGCGTATCCACGATCCTCTGTGACGCCTCCACGTTCCCGCCGGCAACCGCCGCCGGAGGCCGCGCATTTACAATCGTCCCTTCTGGCGCAATCACCGCAATCGGACGCATCAATCCGCTGGTCGCAGGAACCTGCTCGTTCAGCAGACACCTGAAAACGTAGAACACCGCCGAATACGCAATCGCGGCGACAGCGTTTACGCTTCCCGCACATTGCGAATCACTGCCTGTAAAATCCACTTCGGCGGAGGTTCCGCGAATCCGTACCGTCGCCGAAATTTTAATCGGCCGATCATTTATCCCATCATCATCCAGGAAATCATCCGCTCGATATGTGCCACGTGGAATCGCGCTCAGCGCTGCCCGCATCATTGCCGCGGAATAATCCAATAGATGCGCTGCGTACTCCTCCACTTCGTTCCGCCCATACTTCGCGAAAATTTCCGCCAGCCGACGCTCGCCAATTCGGCATGACGCTATCTGCGCCGTCAAATCTCCTTCGCGTTCCTCCGGCGTCCGCACATTGATCAGGAACAATTTCAGAATGTCGCGCTGCAATTTCCCGCCGACCATCAATTTCACCGGCGAAATACGGAACCCTTCCTCGTATATCTCGCGCGCAATTCCCATAGATCCGGCGTGTGCACCGCCGACGTCAGCATGATGCGCGCGATTCGCCACATAAAACATCGGCTTCCGCACACCGCGCACGAATACCGGCGCGACCATCGTCAAATCCGGCAAGTGTGTGCCGCCGGCATACGGATCATTCAGCAATGCCAAATCGCCGGGCCCTAATTCCAAATCCGCAATCGCCGCCGCAACCGACATTGGCATCGATCCCAAATGCACGGGCATGTGGTCGCCCATCGCCAGCACATTCCCCGCGCCATCAAATACCGCGCAGGAATAATCGCGGCGCTCCTTGATGTTCGGCGAAAACGCTGAACGCCGCAGACTCGCGCCCATTTCCTCCGCCACGGAATGGTACAAATTCTTGAAAATTTCCAGGCGCGTCGGATCGAATTTCATTTTTGCATTGGCGCGCATCTTCATCGGCCCGCCTGCGTCAAAATCAAATTTCCCCAGGAATCCACCACGCCGCGCCATCCGGGAGACACCACCGTCGTAGCGCTATATTCCGAAACAATTGCTGGCCCGACAAATTTTTGTGCTGGTGCAAACTGCGCGCGATCGTAAACGCGCGTCTGATAAGCGCGACCACCAAATAGCGCACGCCGCATCTCTACAACTCGCGCAGCCGCGCGGCGTGTTGATCGCCGCGGACGATCAAGCTGCGGCTGATCCGTCAAGCCAATTAACCGCGCACGCACATTCACCACTTCCACCGCGCGCGCAACATCCGCGTATCCATACCGCCGCTCATGCGCCTTGTGAAATGCTGCCAGAAAATCGCCGGACTCCGGCACCGTCAATTCATACGCCTGTCCGATATAACGCATATCCAATAATCTTTCTCCGCGAATCCTTGTGCCCGCAAATCCTTCGCTCTGAAGCACAGCCCGCCCGCGCGCTTCCAGTCTCTCAAATTCCGAAGCAAGCGCCCGCCGCGTCGACGCCACCGACGCAACATTTGTTCGCACCGTTCGCGAATAATCGTGCACAACATGCGCGCGCAAAATTCCCAGCGCCGAAAGTCCACCCGGTAATCGCGGAATTAGCACGCGCGGGATTCGCAACGCCGCCGCCAAATCACAAGCGTGCAATCCGCCGGCGCCGCCAAACGCAACCAAAGTGTAATCTCGTTGATCGTGTCCGCGTTCCACAGAAATCACGCGAATCGCTTTTTCCATCACGGCATTCGCGACGTCCACAATTCCCTGCGCGAATTGCTCGACAGTCCGCATCGGTCCGCGCGCATCTTCCATCCATTTGCGCGTCCGCGTCACATCCAACGGAAAATCTCCCGATAAAAATCCGCGCTCTGGAATTCTGCCGAGAATTAAATGCGCGTCCGTCACCGTCGGGCGTTCGCCGCGTCCGTAGCATATCGGCCCCGGCTCCGCCCCGGCACTCTCCGGACCAACACGCAAAGCTCCCGCGCGGTCAAATCGCGCTAGCGAACCTCCGCCCGCGCCAACCGTGTGAATTTCCAGCATCGGAACCGCAACCGGCAATTCCGCCACGCGCGCTTCATTCGTGGTTGAAGCGGCGCCGTCCATCAACGCAACGTCCGTCGACGTACCGCCCATATCAAACGAAATTATTTTTGAGAATCCGGAAAGCTCAGCAACATATTGCGCGCCAAGCACTCCGCCCGCCGGCCCGGAAAGAATTGTGTGCACCGGCTCACGCGAAGCCACCTCCGCGGAAACAATTCCCCCGCTCGACTGCATGATGCGCACACTCGGCCGCTTCGCTCCGCCAGTAAAGCGCGCAGCTTTCGCGCCGAGGTCCGCCAAGTATTTGCTCATCACCGGAACAAGATACGCGTTCGCAACAGTCGTGGACGTCCGCTCGAACTCGCGAAATTCAGGAAGTATTTCGTGGGAAACAGAAACCGCCAGGCCTGCGCGTCGCAGCGCCGACGCAATCAATCGTTCGTGTGTCGCATTTGAAAATGAAAACAATAAGCACACGGCAACAGATTGGGCGCGGCTCTTCAACACCTTCTGCATCACTTGCGCAATATCAGCTGCTGTCGGACGCCGCACAACTTTTCCATCCGCGCCAATTCGCTCGCGCAATCCGAATCGACGGTCCGCCGGAACCAGTGGCGCCGCGCGGTCCATAAAAAAATCATACAGTTTCGGCCGCGCCTGCCGCCCAATCTCCAGCACATCCTCAAATCCAGAAGTAGTCACTAGCGCAACGCGCCCGCCTCGACGCTCCAGCAAAGCGTTCGTACCCACAGTCGTGCCACAAGTAAGTTCCAACGAAGGATCGGGCTCCGCGAGCACCTTCTCGATCGCGTTCATAATCGCGCGCGCAGGATCATCCGGCGTCGAGGGCACTTTCAGAATTTCCAAGCAGCCGTCGCGCACGAAAACGCAGTCCGTGAACGTGCCGCCCGTATCCATTGCAATTCGCATAGCCGCGAAATTCTACATCAATCCGGGAAAAAACATTGGACGACCAGGGAAGATCGAAAAATACCACGGGAATTTAACTACTTCGCGCCGCCAAGCGGCATACTCGGCATAGCATTCAGATCACCGCCCGCGCGTTCGCCAATTGAATACCGAGCAAACGCCGCCGCCGCAATCATCGCCGCATTGTCAGTAGAAAGTTCGCGGCTTGGGAAAAATACTGTCACTCCCTGATTGCGCGCTTCTGGCTCGAACGTCTGCCGTAACTCGCGATTCGCCGCAACTCCGCCCGAAACCAAAATTGTTTTCACTCCGCTCTGCGAAGCTGCCGCAAGAGAACGGCTCACCAATTCATGTACAACTTTCCGCTGAAAACTAGCAATCAAATTCAGCGTGTGCGCGCTGCACAGCGGACGTAGTTGCGCCGCGCTTCGCTTTCCTGCCGCCAATGCCTCTCGCCGCGCTTCAATTTCCGCATTCAATTCCGGATGTTCCCGTAAATGATAAAGCACCGCTGTCTTCACTCCGCTGAAACTAAAATCCAATGCGTTCCCGCTCATCTTCGTCGGCCCAAACTTCAAATGATTTTCACCGGCGCCCGATGATTTCAGGGCCTCAACGCCTTCCGCAAGCTGATCAATAATCGGGCCGCCCGGATATCCCAGCCCAAGCAACCGCGCGACTTTGTCATAAGCTTCGCCGGCGGCATCGTCCCGCGTGCCACCCAATCGTCGGTACAAAAATGTTTTCTGTCCGTCACCGCCATCGCCCGACATAGTCACCTCATAGAGCAACGTATGGCCGCCCGAAACAATCAAGCAGACGGCCGGAAGTTTCGGCGTCAGTCCTGCGCGATGCGCCTCCAACAAAACCGCGTGAACATGTCCTTCCAAATGATTCACCGCTATTAGCGGCTTTCCAAGTTCGATTGCCAGCGCCTTCGCGTAAGTCACGCCCACCAGCAACGCTCCCACCAGCCCCGGCCCCTGCGTCACTCCAATCGCATCCAAATCGGCAAATTTCAATCCCGCTTTTTCCAACGCCTCGCGTACCACCGGCACGATTTGCCGCAAATGCTCACGCGACGCCAGCTCCGGCACCACGCCGCCATATTTCCGGTGAATATCCATTTGCGACGAAACAACACTCGACAAAATCTCGCGGCCATCTACGACCACCGCCGCGGCGGTCTCGTCACACGAGGATTCAATTCCTAAAATCTTTACGCTCACAAATATTTCCCTATTCGCGAATTCTTTCCCGCCGAAACCGCTATGTTAGCATACGCACATGCAGAGACTTCTCGCGCGCCGCATCCAACAAATCGCCGACGACGATCGCGGCGGCGCAGCCGAATTAGCGTTAAGCGCAGTCGACGCGCTTCAAAAGTGTTTCAGCGATCAAAAGAACGTCACCCCCGCGGCAATTCTGGAAGCCGCCCGCGCAATCGCCGAAGCGCATCCAGAAATGGCTCCGCTAGGCCGTATCGCCGCCGAAGTAGCCGCAGCTTCGCGCGCGACAAATCCCCCCGGCGAACTTTCGCACACGCTTAATCTTCTCCACAAACACATCACCACCGCGCCGCAAACTATCAGCGAGAAATTCGCGCGCCTTCTTCCGCGCAACAAAATCCATATCGCCGCATACTCCTACAGTTCCACGGTAGCGAACGCAATCATCCACGCGCGCGAAAACATCGGCCTCGCCTATATTTCTGAGGGGCGTCCGGGCAATGAAGGCCGCACTACCGCCGCAAAACTCGCGCGCGCGGGCATCCGCGTCGTAATTGTTCCCGACGTGGTTCTGTTGAGCCAATTACCGCCAGTCTCGCACGTTGTCTTTGGCGCGGACTGCATTATGCAAAACGGATTCTTCAACAAAACGGGAACATCATTATTAATGCGCACCGGACTGGCTCACGGCGCAAAAGTTTGGGTGCTCTCCGACACATTAAAATTCTGGCCCTACGCGCCGCCATTTCACCCGGTCCTCGGCGAAGTCAAGCCCAATTGGCGCTTCTGGGACAATCCGCCAACCGGCGTCACGCTGAAAGACCAAGTCCACGAACTCGTCCCATACCTGCCCGGAATTCAAATCCTCACCGAACGTGGCATGATGTCTTCCGCCGAAGTCCGGGAGATGTTGCATCGATTACGAAAGAGCACACCCGCACCGCACAAAAGTTGACACTCTCGTTTCGCCCACGTAACGTAACTCGAGCTGCGCTGATTTTTTTGAAAATTGAAAGAGGATTGTCTCGATGACGACGTATCCCCGCGTTCGCAAAGCCGTCCTGCCCGCTGCAGGACTCGGCACCCGTTTTCTTCCCGCCACAAAAGCGCAACCGAAAGAAATGCTGCCCGTCGTCGATAAGCCGCTCATTCAATACGCCGTGGAAGAATGCGTCGCCTCGGGAATTGAACACGTCATCATCGTCACCGGCCGCGGGAAAAATTCCATTGAAGATCATTTCGATTCATCGCCATCGCTCATCCGTTTTCTCGAGGAAAAGGGCCAGCCAAAAATGGCGCAGATGGTCCGCGAAATTGGCGATATGGTCGAAGTCAGTTACACACGCCAAAAAGAACCGCTCGGCCTCGGCCATGCAGTTCTCGTCACAGAGAATCTCGTCGGTAACGAGCCTTTCGCCGTGCTCCTCGGTGACGTAATCGCTCCCGATCCGCGTCCCGCCACGCGTCAACTCATCGACGTTTACAACGCAACCGGAAAAGGAACCATCGCCGTAGAAAATATTCCGCGAGATCAAACGCATTTGTATGGAGTCGTCGACGCCAAGCCCGCAAATATTTCTCCCTGGGGCGAAAACGTCTTGAATATCAGCGACCTGGTGGAAAAGCCGAAGCCCGCCGAAGCTCCGTCAACGCTCGCGGTAACCGGCCGCTACGTTCTTCCACCGGAAATATTCGACTGCCTGCATCGCACCAAACCCGGCCGTGGCGGAGAAATCCAGCTCACCGACGGCATGCGCCTGCTCGCGCAAGAACGTGGCTTAATGGCATTAATCTGCGAGGGGAAAACCTTCGATGCGGGCGACAAACTCGGCTTTCTAAAAGCAAACGTGGAAATTGCGCTGCAAAATCCGGACTTCGGCGAAGCCTTCCGCACTTATCTAAAATCTCTAAAGCTCTAACGAGAGAGCGCGCAAATTCCGCAACGCAAAAGAACTATTTCTCTTTGGATTTCGACGCCGCAGGCTTCTCAGCTTTCGATTCCTTCTTCTCGGATTTTTCCGACGATCCGCTCTTCTCACTCTTATCCGACGAAGATGCCGACGAGCCCGACGCTTTCTCCGCCTTCGGATCGGGCGAGCTCTTTCCGCCGTAATCCGTCACATACCAGCCCGCACCCTTGAATTGTATCGCCGGCGCGGCAAGTTGACGCTGCGCTTTGTCCCCACACTTCGGGCACTTGCGCGTTTTGCGCGCGGTAAATTTATCAATTCTCTCGAATTTATGTTTGCAACGGACACACAAATATTCGTATAACGGCACGCGAAACCCCTCTTACTTAGCGGTGTTGCTTAATTCTAGCACGTCATCGACCGGCGCGCGCCATTCACCGTGATAAACTCACACTCGCAGACATGACGCCGTCTTCCGAAAATAAGTCCGGCCAACTTTATCTTGTTTCCACGCCCATCGGAAATCTCGAGGACATCACTCTCCGCGCCATTCGCATATTGAAAGAAGTCGACGCCATCGCTTGCGAAGATACGCGCCACACGCAAAAATTGCTAAATCACTACGCAATAAAGAAGCGCCTCGTCAGCTATCACGAACACAATGAGAATACTCGAGCGCCTGAACTTCTTTCCGAATTGAAAAATGGTGCCGGCATCGCGCTCGTCACTGACGCCGGCACTCCAATCGTTTCCGATCCCGGCCATCGTCTCGTCGCTCTCTGCGCAGAAAATAATATTCCCGTAATTCCAATTCCCGGCCCGTCCGCTGTACTCGCGGCTCTGGCTGGCTCGGGAATTTCCGCCAAGCGCGTTCTCTTCGTCGGATTTCTTCCCGCTCGCCAGGGCGAACGCCGCCGCGCTCTCTCCGAACTCGCAAATAATCCCGCGACGCTAGTTTTCTTTGAGGCGCCGCATCGCATCGCGAACATGCTCACTGACGCCTCAGAAATCCTCGGCCCGCGCCCAGCAGCCCTGGCTCGCGAACTCACCAAACTCCACGAAGAATTCCTCCGCGGCTCGCTCGATGATCTCGCAAGGAAATTAAGTCCTACTCCGCTAAAAGGAGAATTTACGCTGGTCATCGGCCCGCCCGCGCCGCAAGATTCAACCGCCGCGCCAACAGGCCTAACGCTTCGCCAGCGCGTCGAACAATTAATTCGCACCGAATCATTGGACAGAAAAGCGGCCCTCAAACTAGCCGCGCGCGAATTCGGCATCCCTCGCCGCGAAGCCTACAAACAATTATTGCAAGACGGCAACCTCACCAACGAGGGACCCAGCGAAGAGTAAATAGTTTGCAGGAATTTAATTCGTCACTTCAGACTGAAAGATTCTCCGGAATCTAGGCCCGGTAAATTCAACTCCAATTAAAAGTCCCGCATCCGCTTCCGCACTTTTCACATGCACAACTCGCCCCACCGTCGAAAATTCGTCTTCCGACGCGCCATCCGGCGCCGGAAGCGGAATGCGAATCTCCAGACTCGTGCCGTGCCCGATCTTTCGCCGCGTAACAAACGCCACTCCGCCTCTGCATAAGTTCTCGCTGCTCGTGCGCTCCTCGAATTCCGCGCCCTCGGCATCTTTTCCGCGCACCTGAATCGGCAACCGGATATCAATCCGCCGCTCTCGACGCCGCTCGGCCGTGGGGACAACGCCTGTCGAACTCATCGCGTATTCTCCATCGCCGTTATCGGCGCAAAAAATCCTTCCACTCGGTCCATCACTTCCCCGGCAGTGTGTGCCAAATGAATTTGTCTGCGCAACTCGCCGCCGTTTCGCACGCTATGCGTAAAAGAACTTCCAAACTGTTTCATACGCCCAATTGCGTCCGGCAATTCCGCGGAAATTAAATTCCGGAAATATCCAGTCATCAGCCGGTAGCGATCAGTTTCGGTCGGCTGAAAATATGTTCCCGTCTCCACATACTCCGAAATCTGCCGGAAAATCCACGGATTCGTTGACGCCGCTCTCCCAATCATCACCGCACTGCATCCCGTTTCCGTAAACATTCGCACCGCATCTTCCGGAGTCAGAATATCTCCGTTTCCAATCACCGGAATTTTCACCGCATCGCGCACCGCGCGGATAATATTCCAATCCGCATCCCCAGAATATCCCTGCAGACGCGTCCTCGGATGCACGGCGATCGCCTCAATCCCAACTTGTTCCGCCATCCGCGCCACTTCCACCGCGACAATACTTTTATCGTCCCAGCCCGCGCGAATTTTTATCGTCAACGGAATTCGCACCGCCGCGCGCACAGTTTTCAGCAGCGCTTCCAGATTATTCAAATCGCGCAGCAATCCCGACCCGCCACATTTAACAACTTTTTTCGCGGGGCATCCCAAATTAATATCTACGAAATCGAATCCCAGTTCCTCCACAACTTTCGCCGCGTCCGCCATAATCGAAGGATTCGCTCCGAAAAGTTGCGCCGCTATCGGTCGCTCGTCTTCTTGAAAATAAAGGTAGTAACGCAGAATCCGCGCCGCCTCGCGCGCAATTCCTTCGGAGCTTGTGAATTCCGTCATCAGCAATCCGCACGCGCCCTGCGCTCGAATCACCCGGCGAAATACGGTGTCCGTCACTCCCGCCATCGGCGCAAGCACCGTGGCAGGACGAATCACCCGGTCCCGCACCGAATATTCAGTTGGAATTCCAGGAATCAATTCTCGCTCCGCCCACCAAAATTGATTTTTACACAAACTACCGCACAAGATTCGCGCATACAAATTTGCGGGGCCGATTTACAACAGGGTCAAATCTAAATCACTGTCCGCGTTAGACTGCTTCGCCGCGGGTTCCGTTTCAGTGGCAGCAGCGCGCTTCGCATCATCTGCCGTTACGGCCACCGGTGCGGCAACGCGCTCAACTCGCACAGGCCGTGCCGGCAACACCGCGTCCGTTCCCGTCAAATGTAAATGTGCCGCCAACGCCTCGCGCGATCCTCCAAAAAATCCAGCCACCAATTGTTGCACCGCGCTTTGTTGTGCTTCAGCCGCCTGCAAACTCGCGCGATACAAATACGCGCGTCCCACTTTTCTTCGCGACACAATTCCCTTTTGCGCCAGGCGATCCAAAATCGTCATGATCGTTGTGTAAGCTCGCGGACGCCGCGCCATCAGCGACTCCTGCACTTGTTTCACCGTCGCTTCGCCCAACGGCCACAGTGCGTTCATGCAATCCAGCTCAAACGGCGCCAAATCCAATATAGATCGCCGTCTTTCCCCGTTTTGAATCGGCGCAGGCTGTGCAGCAGTTGCCATCAACGAGCCTTCTTCGCCGCGGATTTTTCCGCGGGCGCGATAACTACATCATCCAATTTCAATTGCTCTGGCGTATTCGCAACCGTAGCTCCCTCATTCGCCAAATATTTATCCACGCGCAACAATCGCCGCTCCAGCGCGCCGCTGCGCTCCGTCCATTCCGCTTCACCTTTATCCGACGCGTACAGCGCACGCATCGCGCCCATCTTGGAATCCAAATCGTCCAGATAATGCAGCATTACCGCTTCGCGAAACATCGGCAGCTTCGGCGATCCAAAATCGTATTGCCCGTGATGACTCAAAATCATATGCTTCACCAGCACCGCGAGCTCTTCCGGAAATCCCGGAATCGCGCCCACTTTGCGCCCAATCAATTCCACGGCAATCACAATATGGCCGAGCAACTGCCCTTCGTTCGTATATCCCAGCGACCGTTCATAGGAAAGCTCGTGCACTTTTCCAATGTCATGCAAAATTCCGCCGGTCAGCAGCAAATCCCGATTCGTTTCCGGATACCTCGCCGCCACCACCTCGCAAAGCTCGCACAAACTTATGACGTGCTCCAGCAATCCGCCCAAAAATGCGTGATGCATCGACTTCGCTGCCGGCGCACGCCGCATTCGCGGACCAATCTCTTCGTCATCCAAAATCGAAAGCAACAATTGATTCAGCCATGGATCGCGCACGCTCTCCGCAAGTTCCCGCAACCGCGCCCAAAGTTGATCCACATTTTCCGCCGTGCACGCGTAAAAATCTTCCGCGTCAACCTCCGTCGCGTCAGCCTTCCGCAAACGATCCAGCATCACTTGTTTCTTGCCGCGATAGATTTCCACGCGTCCCTGAATCTTCACAAAATCATCGCGTGCAATCGTCGGCGCGGAATCCTCGAAGTGATCCCACATCCGCGCTTCCACCGTGCCCGTGCGGTCGCCCAGCTCCAGGCGCAAATATAATTTTCCGTTTTGTGTGGAACGCACTTCTTTTTCGGTTACCAGGAAAAATGTAGTTACGGTTTGGTCAGCGGCTAAATCCGCGACGTATGCGGGTTTCATATTTTTTGTCTTTTGCCGTTCTCGACTATCAAAAACTAAAATATCAAAAACTTTTTCTTTTTCTTCGGGCCGCGCTGCAGTTTTCCGATCGGCTCGTCCAGCGGATTCTTCGCTTCCGTGATCGCGGAGTCGGCGACGCCCGTCGACCCGGTATCCACATATGGCGGACGCACTTCCACGAAACTATCTTTTCGCAGTTGCGCCAAATAAGCGCGCAGCTTGTCCGGCATTTGCTTCGATGCGATGCGGTTGCTCACTTCCGTCTCAATCTTATCCAAAGGCTGCACTCCCGCTTCATAGCGTTGTTCCACTTGTATAATGATGAAGCCGTTGCCCGCCTGCATCACCGGCGTCATCTCATTCTTGTTCAGCTTGAATACTTCGGCTTCAAATTTTGGATCCAATTTCCCGCGCTCGAATGAACCCAGTTCCCCGCCCTGTGACTTGGTGCTGCCATCGGAAAAATGTTTCGCCAAATCCCCGAAATCTTCGCCGCCGTTCTTCACTCGATCGCGAAGCGCTTCCGCCCTCTTCTGTATCGCGGGCCAATCCGAGGCCGGCTTCCCTGTCGTGCTCAGCAGAATTTCCCGAATCCTCACCGTCTCCGGCAAAACAAACTCTTCTTTATGTTCGTCGTAATACTTTTGTATCTGCGCCTGATCGATCGAGTTGGATACCTTCCCGCCCACTTCTCGATAAATCACGTCCTGCGCCAAAAACTGGTTCCTTACGCTGTCCTTATATTCTTCCCAATCCAATCCTTCCGCTTCCACAGCCTTCTGCAGCGCTTCCATTGAATCCAACTTGTTCTCGATGCGCGTCTCGTCCAACTGTCTCACCAGCTCTGTTTCAGCACTCATGTCCAGATCTTTAGCGCGCTGCACCAGCAGTTTCGTATCGATCAATCCGCGCAGCGCGTCCGCCTTCGCGTCTTCAACTATTTTCTGGGTCTCTTCAGGCGTGCACTTCCGCTCCGTACACTCCTGCTTGGCCTCTTCCATATCGTGAAGCTGCGCGCGGCCCAGATCCGAACTCGTAACGATGTCTCCATTCACGCGCGCGGCAATTTCTTCAACCACATTCCCAGATCGATCCGCTGTTTGGGCCGGAGCGGCGGGTTTCGCAGCCGCAGTTCCCGTCGGCGTTGCGGCCGGTGGCGTCTGCTGCTTTGCCGGAGGCGGCGGAGGCGGCGCCTGCTGAGTCTGCGCGTAAACCACGGCACCAGCCAAGATCACACCCGTCGCCATAAATCGCAATTTCATGATTTTCCCCCTCCGTATCTTAGCTCTACGTATGTAGTTGTAGCAACAAGTTCCGCACTTCTTGCGTCAACGGGAACCGCACCTTCTGTATGTCCATCGCCAAAATCCCTGTCGGATCCAACCGCAATCCTTTTCGGTCATGAATCAATCCAACAAGCCGCTCCGGCTTCACAGGTGTTTCATTGTGGAATTTGATCATCACCTGCGGCCCTCTCCGGTCTATCGACGCCACCAACAATTTCTCCGCCAACGCCTTCAGCAGCGCGTAATCCAGTAAATTGTGTATCGCCTGCGGAGGCGGCCCGAAGCGGTCTTCCAACTCCTTCAATATTTCCTCATGCTGACTTTCATCCTTCATCTCAGCAATTCGCTTGTACGTCCTCAGCCGCAGATTCTCGCTGGGTATGTACTCTGGTGGGATGCGTACATCGACTCCAAGGTTGATTGTCACTCTCAGCTCTGGAGCCGCTGTTTCGCCCTTCAGCTCCGCCACCGACCGTTCCAGCATCTTGTTGTACAGATCAAATCCCACCGCGTTAATGTGCCCATGCTGTTGGCGCCCCAACAAATTCCCCGCCCCACGCAATTCCAAATCCAGCGCCGCAATGCGGAATCCCGCGCCCAACTCGCTAAATTCCTTCAACGCCGAAAGTCTGCGTCGCGCCAGCGGAGTCAGCGTCGTATCCTGCGGCACCAGCAAATATGCATACGCTCGTTGATTTGACCGTCCCACCCTTCCGCGCAACTGATAAAGTTCCGAAAGTCCCAATTTATCCGCGCGGTTAATGATGATCGTGTTCGCGCGTGGAATATCCATTCCGTTCTCCACAATCGTCGTCGAAACCAGCACATTCGCTTCATCGTGCATGAATTTCAACATCACTGATTCCAGC
This sequence comes from Candidatus Acidiferrales bacterium, assembly GCA_036008485.1. Classification (GTDB taxonomy): domain Bacteria; phylum Acidobacteriota; class Terriglobia; order Acidiferrales; family UBA7541; genus DASTCZ01. Next base: position 41,329 of record DASYNR010000126.1, read on the forward strand.
TCGCGCTCGCCCATCTGCCCGTGACCCACCACCACGCGCGCCTTGGGCACCAAT
>DASYNR010000127.1:0-5408 GCA_036008485.1 Candidatus Acidiferrales bacterium
GAAACCGCGGGACGCGCGCGCATGCTACGGCGGCGCATCAACGAAGCGTTGATCACGATGCGCGTAAGCCAGGTGGAAAATTGCGAGCGGCCCTCGAAACGCTTCAAATTCCGATACGCGGCGAGCAATCCTTCCTGCAGAGCGTCTTCCGCATCTTCGACGTTGCCGAGCACGCGCAGGGCGGTTTGGAACAGAGCGCGCTTGTGCCGGGCGTAAAGGGATTCAAATGCGGAGGCGTCCCCGTGCACAGCACGACTGATAAGTCCTTTTTCTTCCGGCACTTGCAATGATTCCATGCTATTGATGGACTGCGATGATGAAGCCATTGTTCCCCCTTATATTAGACGGATGAAACCCACAAATGAGACATTTCCCGTAAAGATTCTTTCCTTATATAAGTGACACGCAATACCGCGCGAAAAAGCTTCGAGTTGCATCTTCCTCTGCAAACCAACGGCGTTAGTGAGCGATTCCCGGCCCTCCTTTGTGTGGCGTGGTCTTTTTCATTAGAAATAAAAGCGGAATAATGATCAACATCGCACCGGCGAGCAGCCGGAAATTATCGACGAACGCCAACATGCTGGCCTGCCGTTGCACCATTCCGTAGATCATGCCGTTCGCTTGCGCTCCCGCTGCCGTCGCGCTCAGCCCCTTCGTCATCAGCGTCGCGCTCAGGCCGGCCAACTGCGCCCGGTAAGCGGGGTCAAGCGGATTGACGTGTCCTGTCAGATACGCTTGATGAGCTTGTGCGCCGCGCGAAAGCATCGTGGCTACGATTGAAATTCCCACGCTTCCGCCAACGTTTCGCGCCAAATTAATAATTCCTGTGGCGTTATTTGTTTTTTCTTTGGAAATAAAATAAAACGCCATCGTGTTAATCGGCACAAATAAGAACGCCATTCCCAAACTTTGATAAATGCGCGCCCACATCGCCGTCTGAAAATCGATCTGCAAATTAAATTGCGACATGTGGAACAACGAAATCGAAGTAATCAGCACGCCGACAATCACCAGCCAGCGCGCTTGAATTTTCCCGATCAGGACTCCTACGACGGGCATCATCACCATCACAGCGAGGCCGCCCGGCGAAAGTACAAGTCCGCTGAGCGTGGCGTTGTAGCCGAGAAGCGTTTGTAGAAAAATCGGCAGCAGCACCGTTGTGCCGTACAAAACCAAGCCGAGCATAAACATGCTGACCGTGGAAATAAGAAAATTGCGGTCCTTCAGCAAACGCAAATCGACCACAGGCTCAGGTGTGTACAATTCCCAAAGGATCGCGCCGATCAGACCCACAACTGTTAGGACCGTGCAGACAACTATAAAGTTCGAGCCGAACCAGTCGTCGGTTTGGCCCTTATCCAGAACGACCTGAAGAAATCCCAGGCCGACCGCCAATAATCCCAGGCCGATGTAATCGATTCGCATTGCCTTCCATGCGCGGCGCACCAGATAGACGGGATCAAATATCAGAGCATTCGTCAGCATTAGAGAAAGAATTCCAACCGGAATATTGATGAAGAAAATCCAGCGCCAACTGTAGTTATCGGTGATCCATCCGCCGAGCGTGGGACCAATCACCGGAGCGAGCACCACGCCCATTCCGTAGAACGCCATCGCCAGGCCTTGTTTTTCGCGCGGAAAACTCTCCACAAGAATTGCCTGTGACACCGGCTGAAGCGCTCCGCCGCCCGCGCCTTGCAGCACGCGGAAAAAAACAAGAAGGCCAAGACTCGGAGCGAATCCGCAAAGAAAAGAACTGACGGTGAAAAGTGCGACGCAAAACATGTAGAAATTTTTTCGGCCGAAGAGCGTTGAGAACCAGCCGGAAAGCGGAAGGACGATCGCATTTGCGACGAGGTAGGATGTGAGAACCCAGGTGCTCTCGTCCACGCTGGCGGAAAGACTGCCGGCGATGTGCGGCAGCGAAACGTTGGCTACGCTCGTGTCCAGCACTTCCATGAACGTGGCGAGCATCACAACCACTGCGATGACCCAGGGATTTACGACGCCATCTTCGCTCTTGGCGCGCCCCATGAAATTGGTCATCACTTCACTCATGGATTTTCTCGGCCCTCACCGAGTCCCGCCTGTTTCAGTTATTGCCCGAGCGAAAATTAATAACCGCTACTGACGCGTGATGATTGTTACGTCCACATTCATTCCCGGACGCAGGATGGCTTTGTCCGGCGGAATTGGATCCAGAATAATTTTCACCGGAATACGCTCGACTACTTTCACGAAATTTCCCGTGGCGTTTTCCGGCGGCAGTAAACTCATTCGTGAACCTGTCGCGCCGGCCACAGAATCCACGTGGCCCGTGAAAGTTTGGCCGTACATATCCACTTTCACTTCCACTTTTTGGCCGGGGCGCACCTTCGCAAGCTGCGTTTCTTTAAAATCCGCGGTGACCCAAATGTCCTGCAGCGGAACAAGAATCAGAAGTCCCTGGCCCGGTTGAAGCACTTGCCCGACTTCAACGGATTTGTGCGTCACAACTCCATCCACCGGCGCAACAATCGTGGCGTAACTCAACTGAAGTTCCGCGGCCGCCAGATTTGCTTCGGCTTGCTTGATGCCGGCGCTCGCGGCGGCGGCGTTCGCTGTCTGTACGTTCACCTGCTTCAAATTCGCGTTGGCTTGCACTTGTCCGGCGCGCGCCTTCGCCACGTCTGCGGTTTTGCTATCCAATTTTGCTTTCGTGACGGCAACATTTTGTTGTGCCTGGGCCATACGCTGTTTGGCGGAATCAAGTTCTCCTTGAGCAACCTGAGCCGCGGCTACGTAAGCGTCATACTGTTGCTGCGAAATTTCGGTTTTCTCCACCAGTGGTTTCATTCGCGCGAGATCGGCTTGCGCTTTGTCAAAGTTGGCCTGATACTTCACAACTTGCGAATTCGCATAAGCGAGATCTGAAGTCAGCGCCATTTGATAAGTTTGATTCGCGCTAGCCTCTTGCGCGAGCGCGCCTTGCAGTCCGGCATTCGCGTTGGAATTGTCGCCCTGCGTCATTTGCTGCGTCATCGGAACGGTCACGGTTGCCGCGTTCGATTGCGCCTGAGCGAGCGCGAGCGCTGCACGCAACTGGTCCACTCGAGCTTGATAATCGCGCGGATCAATCGTCACCAGAACCTGGCCTGCTTTCACTTGCTGGTTGTCGTCCACCAAAACTTGCAAAACATTTCCAGAAATTTTCGCCGACACGGGATTCAAGTGGCCGTCAACTTCCGCGTCGTCAGTGTTCACGCGGCCTTGCGAGTACCAATAAAAGAACGCGAGGGCGGCAATCACCACGATGCCGCCGATAAAAAATGTGAAGCGGAATGCGGGCTTCGACCACAATCCCGGCTTTTTCGCAGGAGCTGCGGCGGCAAGCGCCGGCGAAGCCGTCTGCGATTGCGAGGCCTTTGGTTCGATCTCTTCTTCCATTACATTTGTTTCCATGGGCTCACCTAAGTGTTTCGGATACCGTTTATTCCGCTTTGATTATTTCGTGTAGAGCGTTTCCATCTGGCCGATGGCGCGGGCCAGATCTGCGCGGGCTTGATTGAATTGATAGAGCGCAGCGATTTGATTGTCACTCGCGCGGCTCAGCGCGTCCTGCGCTTGAACAACTTCAATATTGTCGGCAACACCGGCTGCGAAACGATCGCGCGCTTGCGTAACCTCCTCCTGCGCAAGCTGAATGCCCAGATTCGCAACTTCCACTTGATGGCGCGCGGATTCCAGTTGCGCCGTGGCTGTTTTTACTTCCAGCGCAATTTCATTTCGCAGATCATCGCGCTGCTGTTCTACTTTTTTAATTTCCAGATCAGCCTTTGAAGTTTCGGCTTGAATGCGTCCGCCAGTGAAAAGTGGCACCACCGCGCCGACTTGGTATTCGTAAACAGGAATGCCGGTATTGATCGAAACACCCTGATAGTTCCACCCTCCCTCACCTCGGATGGAAGGCAGGCGCTCGTTGAAGGCCGCATGGCGGCTTTCCTGCGCGGCGCGCAAGCGCGCATCAATCTGCAACATTTCCGGACGAACTTGATATGCGCGATCGATGCTTCCTTCGATAGCGAACTCAGGCGTCTCAAAAAAACTCATTGCGTCAGAAAGTTGGATCGGCTGCCGCGGATCGAGGCTGAGCAGACGCGCCAGCCCGAGGAGCGACACGTCGAATTGAGTTTGCGCCGCGATCAAAACTTGTTTTTCATTTTGCAATTCCACATTCGCGCGAAGAGTATCAATTCCAGTGCCCGCGCCATTTTTCTGCATGTCCGCGGCTTGATTGTAAAGAGCCTGAGCAAGATCAATTCGAGTTTGGGCGGCCTTCACTTGCGCGGCCGCGCGCAGAGCGCCCAGATATTGCGACACCGTTTGAAGAACCATATCCTCGCGAATGGATTGCTCGCCCGCCTGCGCTGCGGAAGTATTTTCTCTGGCTGCGTGCAACCGGCTCCACGCGGCAAAATCTACGATGGGAACATTTGCAGAAGGGCCGACGTTGAAAATTTGAAATGGGCCGAGGTGTTCGGCGAAGCCGGGAAATCTGCTGCCGAATGCCGTCTCAAGATTTGCGCGCTCAACTGCGTCGCTGACATTAAACTGCGCCTGCGGCAATAAATCCGCGCGAGCGATATTTTGATCCTGCTTCGCTTGAGCGGATTGCAGCACGCCGATTTGCACTTGAGGATTTTGCTTTAGCGCCAGCGCAACGGCATCGTGAAGCGTCAGTTGGATCGTGGGTTTTTCTTGCGCCTGCGCGGTGCCGGAATTTTGAATCGCAATCGCAAAAAATCCGACCAAAATTGCCTTTATGATTTTGTGTTGGGTATTCATTTGCTTTCGAGTATCAGCTTCGGAAGATTCTCCGCACGCCTGCGCGACAATCGCGCGCGTCAAACATCCCTTGCAAATCAGCGTCGCTCCGGCCTCGTGCAGCTTGGTTAGCAGCGCCTTGCCTTCCGCGTCCACGAAAGTCACTTCGTTCAGGTCGACCAAGACTTCTTTAGCTTTCGCGCTTTCTGCCGCCCACGAATTCTCGACCTCGGCCACCCACGCGCCCGCGAGCTTTCCTTCTAATAATAATGTTGATTTGGTTTCGTCCCGCTGGACGGTGATCTTTAGCATTGTTCCACGCTTTCCCGCTGGGGTGGGAGCACGCGACATTCCAGCCACCCAACGGACGGCATGTTTTAAGTCATTTATTATCAGTAGCTTATGGCGGATTTGATCGATATTACTGTTGGACGGGCTAATTCAGTGTCGATATTTCGTCACGCGCCGAAATATCGGCATTTGCGGCGAGCATCGTCTGTTATGCACTCGGCCGTTGAATACCGAGCTTCTGCATCCGAGACTGAAGCGTCGTTCGTTTCATTCCGAGGCGCGCAGCCGCGCCGTTCGGACCCGCCAAAATCCAC
>DASYNR010000128.1:0-22419 GCA_036008485.1 Candidatus Acidiferrales bacterium
CTGGCAGCCGTTGCACAAGGAGTGGATTGGAAACCGGGCGACGAAGTGCTGATTGCGCGTGGCGAATTTCCTGCTCACTTTGCTACGTGGTTGCCGATGCAAGAAGCCGGGCGATTGAAAGTGCGGATTGTTTCTCCGCGCGGAAGATTTCTTACTACTGACGATCTAATTGACGCGATTACGCCGAGCACGCGGCTGATTTCAACAAGTTTGGTGCGCTTCGACGATGGTGCGCGGTGCGATGCGCCGCGTCTGGCGGCGGCGATGCACAAAAACGGCGGCCTGCTGTTGTTGGACGTTGCGCAATGCGTGGGCGCATTGCCGATGAACGTTACGGAATTGGGCGCGGATTTTCTGGCGGCGTCAGGATATAAGTGGCTGTTGGGGCCGTACGGCACTGGATTTTTCTGGGCGAGCGCGAAAAGTATGGCGGCGCTGAAACCGATGCCTGCATACTGGACGGCGATCGAAGGCGCCAATGACTTCAGCAAATTATCCGGCGGCGAGATGAAGCTAAAGAAGGAAGCGTCCCGCTGGGACATGCCGGAGACGGCGAACTTTTTTAATTTGGCGCCGCTACAGGCATCACTGGAATTTCTTGCGCGCGTGGGAGTGAAAACAGTTTGGGATCATAATGCCGAATTGATGAAACAGATTATCGCGCGGCTGCCGCTGGATAAATGCGTTCTGGCGAGTCCGGCCGATCCGGAATTGCGCGGGCCATATGTTTGCGTGGCGGCGCGTCACGCGGCGGAAACGCCGAAGCTTTACGAAAAAATGCGCGAGGCTGGAGTGATCGTCAGTTTGCGTGAAGGCGCGCTACGAATTGCTCCGCATCTTTATAATACTGAAATGGACGTGGATCGCGTGATTGCGGCGTTGACGACGTAAATTTTTTCACGGCGAAATTCTGGAGGACTTCACTTGGCCGAACCTGCCGATGTGCCTCAGCTCGAACCATTCAAACGCATTGCAGTGATGGGCACCGGCGCCGTTGGGGGATATTTCGGCGGAATGCTGGCGCGCGCTGGGATGGACGTTATATTTATCGCGCGCCCGGCGACGGCGGAAATTATCGCGAAGCGCGGACTTTTCATTGACAGTCCAAAATTCCAGGAAACGATTCACGCGGCTGCGTCGAGTGATGTTGCGGCTGTTCGCGGCGCGGATTTGGTTTTATTTTGCGTGAAAACTACGGCGACGGATTCTGTTGCGAAAGAAATTGCGCCGCACGTTGGCCCGAAGACGATCGTGTTGAGTCTGCAAAACGGAGTGGACAACGCTGAGCGCATGCGCGCCGCGGGATTGAAGGCATTATCGGCGGTGGTATTTGTGGCGGCGTCAGTGCCGGAGCCCGGACGAATCAAACATCTTGAGCGCGGCGATCTGGCGATTGGCGGTGATTCTTCGGATGCCCCCGATCTTGCACGAATTGCAGCGACGTTTGTGAAAGCGGGCGTTCCGTGCCGCATCTCAGAAAATATTGCAGCGGATCTATGGATCAAATTTGTTTTCAATTGCGCGCTGAACGCGATGAGCGCGATCGCGCGAACGAGTTACGGCGCGATTGGGCACGACGAAATGGGCCGCGAAGCGATGTTGGCGACCGCACGAGAAACTATCGCCGTTGGAAGGGCCGCGGGAGTTGCGTTGAACGAAGCGGATATATGCGAAAAGCTGAGCGCGTTTGCGAAAAAGATGGGCGATGTGACTTCCTCTACCGAGCAGGACGTTGCGAAGCGCAAGCATACCGAAGTTGATTCGCTGAATGGATATGTGGCGCGGAAAGGCGCGGAACTTGGCGTGCCGACGCCGCTGAATCACATGCTGACGGCCCTTCTGAAATTAATCGAAGCAAAATTCTGAAATATTCAGCGGGAAATTTCCTAGAATCGAAGATTATTTGTGAATGCGAATCACGCGCGGCGGAGGCACGCGCACAATTGCGTCGCGTGAAGGCTTTACTTGAGCGGAACGCATGGCCGGCCCGAGTTCCTGTTGAACGAAGCTGAGAAATTGTTCCATCTGGCGCTGCATGCCGTTCATTTTATCGCGCATGTTCAAAATAATTTCGATTCCCGCAAGATTCACGCCCATGTCCCGCGCCAAATTTAGAATTACTTCCAAGCGCTCGAGGTCCTGATCCGTGTAGAGCCGCGTATTCCCTTGCGAGCGTGAAGGCTTCAGCAATCCGACGCGCTCATACAATCGCAGCGTTTGCGGATGAATTTTGTAAAGTGTTGCGATGGCGCTGATCATATAGCCAGCGCGCGCTTTTTTCTTAGTTTTCGCCGGAGCCATCGCAATCCTTCCTTAAACGCCCGCTTTGGCGAATAAATCCAAACGCGGGTCTGTCGGTACAAGTTCCGCCAATTCTTTCAGCAAATTTCGGACACGCTCGTCCACCGCATCCGGCACATGGATTTGCAATTCCACATATTGATCGCCGCGGCGGTTTGGAGTGCGCGCAACAGGCGCGCCTTTTTCGCGCAGACGCAGCATGCGTCCACCGGAAGATCCCGGCGGAATACGCAGCATGGCGCGGCCATCGATCGTGGGCACTTCAATTTTTGCGCCCAGCGAGGCTTCGCTTACGGTAATCGGAACGCGCGTGTAAATGTCGTCACCGCGGCGCTCGAAAAATGGATGGGGCTGCACGTCGAGAATAATGTAGAGATCCCCCGGCGCGGCGCCATGCGTGCCGGCATTTCCCTTGCCGGGAACTCGCACGCGAGAGCCCGTTTGCATTCCGGCAGGAATACGAATGTCCAAAGTTTCCGTGCGCCGCACGCGGCCTTCGCCGCCGCACGTTGGACAGACGGTGCGAAGACGTCCGGTGCCGCCGCAACGCTGGCAGGCAACTTCAAATCGCATGTTGCCGCTGGCGCGAGTTTGATGTCCGGTGCCGCTACAATCCGCACAAACTTTTTGCGAGTTGCCGATTGCGCCGGTTCCGTGGCAGGTTGGGCAAGTGTCCAAACGCGTGACGCTGATTTTTTTTACGGCGCCGCGAATCGCATCCCAAAAACCAATTTCCATGCGGTATTCGAGGTCGGTGCCGGGTTCTTCGTCGGGCCCGGAATATTCCGCGCCTCCACCCGCGCCGCCGCCGCGAAAAAACTGGCTGAACAAATCGCGGAAACTTGTGCCGCCAGAACCGCCAAAATCGAATCCGCTGAAATCAACTTGGCCGCCCTGCGGTTGGCCTTGCGGTCCGCCCGCGGCCGGGCCGGGACCTTGATCGGAATAAAATCCGTATTGGTCGTACATCTGGCGCTTCTTCGTATCCGAAAGAACGTCGTATGCTTCCTGAACTTGTTTGAATTTTTCTTCGGAAGATTTGTCGCCGGGATTCAGATCGGGATGATATTTACGCGCAAGTTTGCGATAGGCCTGCCGAATTTCCTTAAGCGGCGTTTTCTTGGAGACGCCAAGCGTCTCGTAATAATCTTGTTTGGTAGCGGTCGCCATGGTTTCCCTTTCGCGCGCAGCCAAAAATAAAAGAGGGCGCGAAGCTAGGACGATTTACAACTTCGCCCAACGGGCGTTCAATTCGTTTAATTCCTGCTGCTCGCGCCCGAATTCTTCTCGGCGCCGGCGCCTGTCTTCGTCCAGCCGCCCGGCCATTCCGGATTCTTTTTGGTTGGCGCGTTCGATCCACTTATCAATCCATTTAATTCGCGGTTCAACGCCTGCACTATCGGAACGAAATTTAAGTAGCGCGCCGCTCATTTCCACCGCGCGCGGAAGAAAGTCCGGCGAAGGGGCCTGTTGCGTGTCGTAGAAAAGACGCTTCCAATCCGCGCTGGGTGTTTCGCTGATCGGAACCTGCACCAGATAAAAATCTTCACGCAACTTTTGTACAGCTGATGGCGGCCCCATGCGCCGCACGCCTTCAAATGTGGTCAACGCGCTCCTCGCGATCTTTGTTGCGATACTGCCTTTAGTTCGGCTTCTTTGAGTTGTCGACGTCCACGAACTCGGCGTCAATCACATCGCCTTGCCCGGGAGTCTTCGGCGCGGAGTTCGCATCCGAACCCGATTGCGGACCGCCGTCACTCGATGGACCGCCGCCCTGTGCTTGTCCGGCCGACGCCGCAGTTGCTTTGTACATTGCTTCCGCAATTGTGTGCGTGGCAGTTTCAAGTTGCGCGCTCGCCGCGTTGATTGCGTCAACATCCGTTCCGGCCAACGCCTTGCGGCACGCTTCAATCGCTTCTTCTGCGGCTTTGATGTCGGACTCGCTAAGCTTATCGCGATTGTCCTTGATCAATTTTTCCGCTTGATAGACGCGCATGTCGCACTGATTGCGCGCTTCGATTTCCGCCAAGTGCTTCTTATCTTCTTCGGCGTGCGATTCGGCGTCATGACGCATCCGCTCGGCTTCTTCCTTGCTGAGTCCGGTGGAAGAAGTGATCGTGATTTTCTGTTCCTTCTTGGTGGCCATGTCCTTCGCGGAAACGTTCAGGATTCCGTTCGCGTCGATATCAAAAGTGACTTCGACTTGCGGCACGCCGCGCGGAGCGGGTGGAATTCCGATCAAATGGAATTTTCCGAGCGTGCGGTTATCGCGGGCCAGCGGACGTTCGCCCTGCATCACGTGAATTTCCACAGATGTTTGGTTATCGGCCGCGGTCGAAAAAGTTTCCGACTTGCGCGTGGGAATTGTGGTGTTGCGCGCGATCAGCGTAGTCATAACGCCGCCGTACGTTTCCACGCCCAGCGAAAGCGGAGTCACGTCCAGCAACAGAATGTCCTTCACTTCGCCGCCGAGTACGCCACCCTGAATTGCCGCGCCGATGGCGACGACTTCGTCAGGATTCACGCCCTTGTGCGGTTCTTTGCCACCGAAGAGTTCCTTTACGATGTCGACGACGCGCGGAATTCGTGTTGATCCGCCGACAAGAACGACTTCGTCAATTTTATCGGCTGTGATTCCGGCATCCTTCAGCGCCTGCTTGGTTGGACCAACGGTGCGCTGCAGAATATCTTCCATCAACTTATCGAGCGTGGTGCGCGTGAGCTTCTTGGTCAAATGCTTCGGGCCGGAAGCATTGGCCGTCAAGAATGGAAGATTGATTTCTGTTTCCATCAACTGAGAAAGTTCGATCTTCGCTTTCTCCGCTGCTTCGCGGAGACGCTGCAACGCCATGCGATCATTCGCAAGGTCGATGCCTTCGTCTTTCTTGAATTCAGCGATAATCCATTCCACAATTTTCTGGTCGATGTCGTCGCCGCCAAGGTGCGTATCACCGGCGGTGGACTTCACTTCGACGACGCCTTCGCCAACTTCGAGAATGGAAATATCGAATGTGCCTCCGCCAAAGTCATAAACCGCAATTGTTTCGTCCTTCTTTTTGTCGAGACCGTAGGCAAGCGCGGCAGCGGTCGGCTCATTGATGATGCGAACGACTTCCATACCGGCGATTTCTCCGGCTTGCTTGGTGGCCTGGCGCTGCGCGTCATTAAAATACGCGGGCACGGTGATCACGGCCTTCGTAACTTTCTCGCCAAGGAAATCTTCAGCGGCGGACTTCAGCTTCTGAAGAATCATCGCGGAAATTTCTGGCGGACTATATTTCTTGCCCAAAATTTCGACGCGCGCGTCGTCATGATCGCCTGCGACAACTTTGTACGAAACGCGTTTGGCTTCCTCGCGCACTTCGTCATAGCGGCGTCCCATGAAACGCTTGATCGAGTAGACAGTGTTCTCCGGATTGGTTACGGCCTGGCGCTTTGCAACCTGGCCGACCAGGCGCTCGCCCGATTTCGTGATGCCGACGACGGATGGGGTGGTGCGTCCGCCTTCTTGATTGGGAATTACGACGGGTTCACCGCCCTGCATTACGGATACGACAGAATTTGTAGTTCCAAGGTCAATTCCAATAATTTTACCCATTGATGCTGTTCCTCCAGTGCGAATTCAGATCCAAAATAACGGTAGAAGGTTCGGGGCCTAGTAAGACAGAGGCGATTATAAGACTTGAGTGCTTCATTGTCAAGTATAATTTGTGACGCAATAATTCCTTAATTATCAGAGACTTACAGTGAATCGGTCAATCCTCGATGGCGAACATACATCACTTGAGCCCACTCAGCATCAAATCGCGGCGTTTGTCGGTGGCTTGAGCGTCTTGAGTCAAATTCCTTCACTTGGCCGGAGCCGATCTTTGCCTCGCCGTTGCTATTCGATGCAGAGACTGGCGAACGCGACGCTTCAATCCTGCATCGAAGCTGATAGTGACATGAACTGACGGGTTGCGTGCCGCGAAGCACAAGATTCGGATACAATGTTCGCGCTCGCTATAGGATTGAACTCTCGCGGAGGAATAGGAATGCGCAGAAAATCATCGCGATGGATCGCCGGACTTGCCGTGGCCTGTGCCGCGATGCTGATCGCTTTCGCTGGATCGCTTTCCGCTGCAAAGAATGCAGCGCAGGTGAAGCCAACTCATGTAGATTTGGCGGCGGAAAAATCCCTGGGTACGAGGAGCGCGCCGGTTACGCTCGATGTCTATAGCGATTTCCAATGCCCTTCGTGCCGATTGTTTTTTCTGACGGCTACGACGCCGCTGATGAATGATTATGTGGCAAGCGGCAAAGTGTATCTGGTCCACCATGATTTTCCGCTGCCGATGCACGCGCATTCCGCGGAAGCCGCGAAGTGGGCGAACGCGGCAGCCGAGATTGGGAAATTCCGTGAAGTGGAAACCGCGCTTTACACCAAGCAGGATACTTGGGGCGCGACAGGGAAAATTGACGACGCGCTGGATAACGTGTTGACGCCGACGGAAATGAAGCGCGTGCGAGGATTGCTGGATAGTCCAGAAGTGACCGCGTCAATTCAACACGATGAGGATCTTGCGAAGGCCAAGGGTCTTTCGGGAACGCCTTCCATTTTCATTACTCACAAAGGCCAGACTGTGCAGATTCCCGCGCAGGGCGCTACATATGCTCTTGTGAAGCAGTACATCGATTATCTTCTGACCCAATAAATGGACACTACTTCCACAATTCCCGTAACAAGTGCGCGTGCCAATTGGCCGCGATGGTTGTTGCTTGCGGGAAGGCTCATTTTAGGCGGCGTTTTTATCTATGCGGGATACGCGAAGCTACGCGAACCGTGGATGCTGTTCGCGTTTTCAATTAATTCCTATCAAATTCTTCCGGAATCGATTGTCTCAATTCTGGCGCGCACGCTGCCGTGGTTTGAGTTACTTCTTGGCGTAGTTATAGTTTCGGGTGTAGCTCTGCGCTGGACAGCGGCCGCCGCATCGGGACTTTTTATCTTATTTTCAGCAGCGATGCTGCGCGCTTACGTGAAGAATCTTTCGATTGATTGCGGCTGCTTCGGCTATGGAGAAAAGTTGGGGCCGCTGCGATTTACATTTGAGGGAGCATTGCTGGCGCTGGCGCTGGGCGTGACAATCGGCGCGTTCCTAATGCGTCGCCGCAAGACATAGAATTTTAGAATTTTTCATTCGGCGACGCGACAACTTGCAATAGAATGACATTCATGATGAAAGCAATTTTAATTTCCGTTTTGATGGCGTCATTTGTGGCCGCGCCGGCGTTGCAGAAGGGTGGCGAGCCATCGCACGCCGATCAGGAGGACAATCTTCGCGAAGCGGTGTTCCATTATCAATTCAAAAGTTTCGAGTTGCTTGTCGCTTATCACTTCATTTCTGTGAACGGCAAAAATCCTACCGCCGCGATGCTGCAGCGTTTCCATGGCGAGCAGCCTCCGGTGCTTCCCGTTTCGGAGGCCGAGAAATTAAAGAAGCCCATGAAGCTGATTCAAAATCGCAACGATTTCAAGCAGGGCGTCCTTTTCAATCAGGGACAAATTAAATGGATTTCGGACACGAAAGCGGACGTGGACGGAAGTTTCGAGTGCGGAGATATTTGTGATGAAGCGTCCGGCGTGTATCACGCTTCGCGGCAGGATAATAAATGGGTTGTAGATTCATTCGACGTGACTCCAGCCACGGGCAAATCCAAGAAGTAGTTCGCGGACAGACCGCCACAGTCTGTTCCCGAATTTCCACAGAGGATTGACTTACCTAAGGCGCGTGAAGCTGGCCACATAAATCCGATCGAAGAATGTTAAGTCCTTCAATTTCCGTAACTTCAAGCGCCAGGAAATACCCTGAGAGCATTCTGGAAACAGTTTGGCCGTTTTCATGCATCACAATCAGCGTGGAATTGGTACGCTCGCTGCGCGCAGACGGACCGTTGTTGCGTTACAATTTGGTGGCAATCGAAATTTTAGAAATTCTGTGAACTGATGAAACTTCCTGTACCGAAACTTCGGATTCGTGGACGCACCATCATCGGGCGGCTGGCGTTCGCGCTGCTACTTTTTTGCGCGATCGTTCTGGGCGCCGCCGCTGGACTTCTGTTCGTGTATTCCAGCGATTTGCCGGCGGTTCGCGCGCTGGAAGATTATCATCCGAATGTTGTTACCGAACTTTACGCGGATGACGGCACGCCAGTGGGAAGTTTTGCTCTGCAACGCCGCATTCTTTTGAACTACAACCAAATCCCTCAAGTTTTGCGCGACGCAATTATTTCCGCGGAAGATCAACATTTCTTCGATCACTGGGGCGTGGATTTGCCACGGGTTGCTCAAGCTGCGTGGCGGGATATTCTTCGACGCAAACTTGCCGAAGGCGCGAGCACACTTACGCAGCAGTTGGCGGGTACCCTTTTTTTAGACCGCTCCGACCGAAGTTTCCATCGCAAGGTGGAAGAAGCTCTGCTGGCAATTCAAATTGAGCGCCGCTACACCAAGCAACAAATTTTCGCGATGTACTGCAATCAAATTTATCTGGGCCATGGCGAATACGGAATGGAAGCGGCTTCGGAATTTTATTTCGGGAAACCCGTCGGCCAATTGACGCTGCCTGAAGCGGCCACGCTCGCCGGCATTATTCCGGGGCCAATTTATTCGCCGGTGCTGCACGCATCAAAAGCGCTGGCCCGCCGCAATACCGTGATTGATTTGATGGCGCGTGAAGGAAAAATTACAGAAGATCAAGCGAGGCAAGCGACGCAGACACCGTTGACTTTGCATCTTCAATATCCGCGGAACGATCTGGCTCCCTACTTCTTTGAGGAAATTCGCAAATATTTGGAGAGCACTTACGGCACTGAAGCGGTGCACGAGCGCGGACTGCGCGTCTATACCACTCTAAATATAAAGATGCAACGCGCGGCGAATCAGGCGGTGCGCGATGGTTTGCACGCATACGATCGCCGTCACGGTTGGCGCGGACATTTGAAAAATGTTTTTACCGAACACCTCGGCACGCTCGCGAGTTATGACGATGATGAGTGGCATCACTCGATTGAAAAAGGCGATTACGTCGCCGGCCTTGTGACCGCCGTAGATGCCACCGCCGCGATCGTGAAGATTGGACAGTATCGTGCTGTGGTTGGCGCGCAGGATTTCGCGTGGACGGGCCGTAAATCACCGGGACAGCTTTTTCATCCCGGAGACGTAGGCGAATTCCGCATCAAAGAAATTTCAGGCAGCACCCTTAAGGTGGACGTCGAACAGCACGTGACCGCGCAAGCCGCGCTGGTGGCGATTGATAATGCTTCCGGCGAAGTGAAGGCGATGATCGGCGGTTACAGTTTTGATGAATCGAAATTCAATCGCGCCACGCAGGCGTATCGGCAGGTCGGCAGCTCATTCAAAATTTATGTGTACTCGGCGGCCATGGAGCAAGGCTTCAGCCCCTTCGACACAATTCTGGATGCGCCATACACCGTCGTTAGCGGCGGCCAGGACTATTCTCCGCAAAATTACGATGGCCATTTCGAGGGCGTAATCACGCTGCGCCGCGCGATGGACGGCTCGCGAAATGTTCCCGCTGTAAAAGTTACGGAAAAAATCGGCATCGAAAAAGTTGTCGATATGGCCAAGCGATTTGGAATTACGTCCTCACTCCCGCCGTATCTGCCGCTGGCTCTGGGCGCCGCGGACATGCGTCTGATCGAGCACACATCCGCATTCACAGTATTTCCGAATGATGGAATTCGCGTCGAACCGCATCTGGTGCGCCGTGTGACTACGTATGACGGCGCGTTGCTCGAAGAAGCGCGGCCCAATGTGCAGGATGTTGTGTCGCCAGAGGTTGCGCGCACGATGACTTCAATGCTCCAAGACGTTGTGCAGCACGGCACCGGAGTGCGCGCGCGTACTCTGAACCGGCCAAGCGCCGGAAAAACCGGCACGACAAATGATTTTACTGATGCGTGGTACATCGGATTCACGCCAACGCTAACGGCGGGCGTGTGGGTTGGCAA
The DNA here is from genome assembly GCA_036008485.1 of Candidatus Acidiferrales bacterium. Classification (GTDB taxonomy): domain Bacteria; phylum Acidobacteriota; class Terriglobia; order Acidiferrales; family UBA7541; genus DASTCZ01. The sequence goes on from DASYNR010000128.1 coordinate 10,315, forward strand.
CGACGACAAAGCTATTTCGCTGGGCAAAAAAGAAACCGGGGCGATGGCAGCGCTTCCTGTGTGGCTGGAGTTTATGCAAGGCGCTACAGAAGGTACACCCGTGCAGGATTTCCAAAATGTTGACTCGCTCGATTCGCAGGCTGGCTCTCATCCGGTTGTGGTAGACACGCTCGATCTCGCTCCCACAGAACCGACAGAGCAGGGACTACCTCCGGCTGGTGGAGATGCCGCTGAGCCGCCGGCAACTCCCAAGCCGGGCGAGCCCAAGCCCGCGCCAAAAGTTCCTCCGGTACCGCCGGTGATTAAACATACGCCAGGAGCGGCGCCCGATCACAGCGGTCATCGGTAAAAATCAGCTTCGCTTGAAGTGATCCCAACCTCGTGGAGTTAGGGGCGCTGACTTGCCCGCGGCGTCCACCAATTCAATTGATGATCCGCCACGGCCTTTCTGCCTACCGCTTTTCTTCGCTGGGACAATTTCGCCAATTCGCGTGATCGGTACGCCGCGATAAACTCTGCGCATACGCGATGCTTGCGCTGTCGGCACCGTAAATACTAGTTGATAGTCCTCGCCGCCGTGCAACGCCAGATCGAGTGAATCCAATCCGAGGCGTTGCAATTGCTTGGGAACTTTAACAACTGGAATCTGTGCTGCGTAAATTCGTGCGTTAACGCGGCTCGATTGGCAAATGTGCGTCAGATCGGTGCTCAGCCCGTCGGAAGTATCCGTCGCCGCAGAAGCGATTGCGCGTTGTCGGCCTTCGCCCGCTAACCAGTGCCCTAACTTAAGTTGAATCTTTGGACGCAAATGCTGATTGAGCATCCCCTTCCACTGCGCGTTTCGATGCAGTCCGCGCAAAATCAATTCAAGTCCAAGCTGCGCAGCTCCGAGCGTGCCGCTGACATAAATTCCGTCGCCGCGATATGCGCCGGATCGCGTCAGGCCATGCCCATCAGCCACCTCGCCTCCCACGGTAATGTTCATGACCACAGTTGGATTCTGCGAGGTGTCTCCGCCAATAAGTACCATGCCAAATTCGCGCGCGGCACGCGCCACACCTTTAATAAGGCTATCCAACCAAGCACCCGTGCGGTTCGCAGGCAATGCCAGGCTCAGCATGAAGAAGCGCGGCACGGCTCCCATTGCCGCAAGATCGCTGGTGGTGCGCGCTAGCGCCTTGTAACCGATGGCATCCGCCGAATGCACATTGGCTAGGAAATGGATGTTTTCAAGGAATGCGTCGCAGCTCAGAACGAGGTCGTCGGCATTGCGTCCGCCGCGCGACAAGAAGCTTCCGCGCAGAACGGCGGCGTCGTCCCCAATTCCCAACCGAACTGCGTTTGCCTTATATTTAGAAGCTCCACGGTCAGCTAGCCCGCGAGAGATCCGCCCGATAATCTCAGATTCAGTTCGCATAGCCTTAATTCGCCGTGTACCGTTCCAGTCCGGACAGTCTTAGCACCTGCCAAACATCTGTACCTCGGTACAAGTAGCGCCGAGAATCATCCTGCCACATACTCTTGCTTGGAGAAAGCTGGCTATTGGTTTTACAAAGCTGGCCGGCAAGACCTTCCCGATTGGGGAACGTCAAATTAAGGGTTGACTTGCCGGGAGCCGGGAACCTACACTCCTTGTGGTTGCGGACCAGGACTCTCGGTTCAAGCTGATGTCAGCTCTAAGTTGGGCTCAGGGAAATACCGGCGGCAAAATTAGAGGCTACCAGCGCCTCGCCAATAGTAAAAAATTCAGGCTCCTTGAACTGAGACGAATGAAAACTCGGTTTTATACATTCTTTGTTGCCTCAAATGACCAGAGCCGGATCCTCAAGCTCCGGGTGCCGATTTACATCCTTCATATGTTGGCGGTGCTGGCCGTGGTTGGCGGAATAACCGTCATCGCGGGAGTCGGTTCTTATTCGAGAATGCTCTGGAAGGCAGATAGCTATAATACGATTCGCAGTGAGCGCGATACCTTGAAGCAACAGTTCAGCCAGCTTCAGACCACCGTCAAAGACACCAATCAGCGCTTGGATTCTCTCCAGTCCCTGGCCACCGAAGTTGCCATGAGCTACGGATTCATGCAATTGCGCGACACTCCATTTGGAATGAGCAAGGTTTCGGACACGCCGCAAGCTGAATTCGGCCAGTCGGTTGACCAATTTAATTTCCTGCAAAAGAGCGCCACCTCGTTGGCGCTGTCTCAAGAAGGATTGCACCTGCTTCCGCGTCAGCCGGGCTTGGGCGATGCGACATTTACTCCGTCTCTCTGGCCGGTTAAGGGACAAATCACGTGCAGCTTTGGCGACCGACTTGATCCGTTCAGCGGTGAAGGCGAATTTCACCGAGGCGTGGACATTTCAGCAAACTACGGTGAATCGATCCACGTTACGGCCGACGGAGTTGTAGTGGCCGCGGAAACGCGAGTCGGATACGGGCGGCTGGTTGTGATTGACCACGGCTTTGGCACGACGACCTGGTACGGACATCTTTCGGGTTTCAACGTGACGGCAGGCCAAGAAGTTCATCGCGGCGACGTGCTCGGATACGCGGGCACTAGCGGACGCGCTACCGGGCCGCATGTGCATTACGAAATCCGGTTGAACGGCGCGCCCATCAATCCGTTCCGCTATCTGCGATTCAATTCCTTCGGCGACTAAATTCCGCTTCAACCAATCATTCGTACACAAGCGCTGAATTTTAGTGCGCTGGCTTCGGTGCGGCCACGGGCGCTTTCGCAGGCGGTGGCGCGGCTAGCCCATCGAGGATCTCCGGCGAAAGTGAAACCGCCAATTGCAGACGATTCCCTGTAGTCGAGATATCCGCCTGTTTTACCAGCTTCGTAAGCGCATCGGCACCTTGCGGCGTAAACTGTTTTCGAGTGTTCTTGTCTGCCAAATATGCGCGCGCCATGGTGCGCACGAAACCGAGCGCCAGGTTTAGTTGCGTGGCCTGGAGTGAGGATTCGCACTCACCCTGTAGGGCAACGTTCAAATTCTGTTCTTTCGGTGAGGCGGAAAGCGTCAGCCATTTAACGCCCTGCATTGAGCCAGTAATCGTGTCGATGCGAAACGATCCGATCATGACGTCTTTAGGAACAGCGTCCATGCGGACGACTGCAAATAGCGGTGATCCCGCCACGCGATTGATTCTTTCTTTCACCGCCGCGCCGGTCGGATCGGAAGTATCAGTCGTAGCCGGAGTATTTCCCTGAGGATGACTAATCAACTGAATTCGATCGGCCGAAATGAATCGTATGGTCACCTCACCGCCGGGCGTACTCGCCGGCAGTACATATATCGAGTGGCCATCACGCTGTTCGGCTTTGCCGGTGCGTAGCGCATACGACGTAATTTTCTGCTGATCGAAACGGCCGTCCGCAAGAATCACAACGGTGGGCAATGGCGTGGTCGGATAAATTGCAATTGCTACGCGGTCAAGATCGCGCGTGTAATCGAATCCCGTCGCGCGGACAAATTCCAAATAATCGGGATCTTGATTCGGAGTTGGAATAAGCGCGATCAGCCGATTTAGAAACGCGGAGCTGCGCAGCGATGCGAGATCTGCATATATAACGTACGGCGCTTGCGGCGGAAGCTGAGAAAGAATCGTTGGGGCGGTTCCCGGCATCGAATCTTTAACAGGGCGTCCGGAATGAAGGAAGTAGTAGCCTACGGCGGCGAGTACTAAAACCACTAAACACAAAACAATAATCACTGGTTTTTTCATAGTTTGCTTTCCCATCTTCTCGCATTTCGCGCTGATTTCCATACCGATTTCATGTCTTCGGTGCGCGTACTTGACGACGGTGGTATGCTGTATAGGCACCCTGAAAAACAGGAATAACCAGCTGGCATCATACGTGCTTAGTTTCTTTTTTACCCCCTTGCAATTTAGAGGCCGGGTTTGATATTCTTCTTAGGTTTGCGCCATGCTGGCGTAGCTCAGTTGGTAGAGCATCTGATTTGTAATCAGAGGGTCGGGGGTTCAAGTCCCTCCGCCAGCTGATTTTTTTATTTTGCTATCGTCAGGGGGAATTTTTCCCCGTGTGTGCGAGTCCAGTTTCTACGCGGAAAATGTGAACGGGCGGGTGTCTCTAGAATTGCATTTTTTCAAAATGGAAAGAATGCAAAGAATAGAGATAGCTGTCTTTTGTCATCGTAATTTTCCCCGAGCGGCGGACGGGTGGGTGAGTGGCTAAAACCAGCAGACTGTAAATCTGCCGCTCCTTGCGGGCTACGTAGGTTCGAATCCTACCCCGTCCACCAGTTTTCGCTTAGTTGTGCTGGTGCTAAATTAGGCGACGCGAGATCCAAACGTAGTCCTGGCGTGCGCGCAGCGCGCGCGTCAAATTGTAACGGGAGTGGAAACGGTACCGAGCCTGGGTAGCTCAGGTGGTAGAGCGCGTCCTTGGTAAGGACGAGGTCACCGGTTCAATCCCGGTCCCAGGCTCCACGAATTTTGAGGGGGAAATTCCGTAAGTGAAATTGCATTTGAACCGCGGGCGGGGGTAACTCAACGGTAGAGTCTCGCTCTTCCAAGGCGATGGTTGCCGGTTCAAATCCGGTCCCCCGCTCCAGAAATTAATGAAATAGCCCGGTCATAGCGGACCGACTGAAAAAGGGTTCGCGTAAGGGGAAAAAGGCATGGCGAAGGAAAAGTTTGAACGAAGTAAGCCGCACGTAAACATCGGGACCATCGGTCACATTGACCATGGAAAAACGACGTTGACGGCGGCGATCACGAAGGTGTTGTCGAAGCACAATCCGAAGGTAATGTTCCGCGCGTTTGATTCGATTGATAACGCGCCGGAAGAGCGCGAACGCGGTATTACGATCGCGGTTGCGCACGTGGAATACGAAACACCGAATCGCCACTACGCGCATATCGATTGCCCCGGCCACGCCGATTACGTGAAGAACATGATCACCGGCGCGGCGCAAATGGACGGCGCGATTCTGGTGGTTGCGGCTACAGACGGCCCGATGCCGCAAACACGCGAACATATTCTCTTGGCGCGTCAGGTTGGCGTGCCTTTTATTACAGTTTTCTTGAACAAGTGCGACTCGGTTGAAGATCCGGAACTGTTGGAATTGGTTGAACTGGAAGTCCGCGAATTGCTGAAGAGCTACGGATTTCCGGGCGATGAAATCCCAGTGGTTCGCGGCTCCGCTTTGGGCGCGCTAAACGGCGAAGCGAAGTGGGAAGCAACGATCGATCAACTGATGGCGAAGGTGGATGAATATATTCCCACGCCTGTTCGTGACGTTGACAAACCGTTCGCCATGCCGATTGAAGATATTTTCTCGATTTCCGGCCGCGGAACTGTAGTAACGGGCCGTGTGGAACGCGGACGCTTGAAGGTCGGCGAAGAAATGGAAATCGTAGGATTCCGTCCGACGGTGAAGCGCGTTGTAACCGGAATTGAAATGTTCCGCAAGCTGCTCGATGAAGGCATGGCAGGCGACAACGTTGGACTATTGCTGCGCGGCACAGAAAAAGAAGAAGTGGAGCGCGGACAGGTGGTTGCCAAGCCGGGTTCGATCACTCCGCACACGAAGTTCAAGGCGGAAGCATACATTTTGAAGAAGGAAGAAGGCGGCCGACATACGCCGTTCTTCACCGGATACCGTCCACAATTTTATTTCCGCACCACGGACGTAACGGGCGACATGAAACTGCCGGCAGGAGTTGAGATGGTGATGCCGGGCGATAACGTGAGCGTGGAAGTAAGTTTGATCACGCCTGTGGCTTTGGAGAAGGGGTTGCGCTTCGCGATTCGTGAAGGCGGCCACACCGTTGGAGCCGGCGCAGTTGCTGAGATCATCGAGTAACGATCGATCACGCAACATTCGCAAGCTGCGGCAAACGAATTCAGGATAGTGAGCAAAACAAATGCGAGAAATTATTACGTTGCAATGCAACGACTGCAAAAACCGAAATTACACGACCACGAAGAACCGGAAGAAACATACCGACCGGCTCGAGACGAGTAAGTTTTGCAAGGATTGCCGTAAGCACACGCCGCACAAAGAAGTGAAATAAGATTTACGTGCGGTCGGCGGTTTTGGCCATTGTTGAAGGGGAGTAGGTTCAATGGTAGACCTCCGGTCTCCAAAACCGGCTGTGGGGGTTCGAATCCCTCCTCCCCTGCCATTTTGGTTATGAATGGCGAGTGACGAACCTCGCGGGAATAAAGTAGTCGGCGGCAAAAGATCAGGAAGAGCAATGATGAGGCGGGAATGTCCATCACGGATCAAAAAGTGAAGACGAATTCAGAACTTCCGGAACGTTCCGATAGGCCCGCAAAAGAGCGGCCGGAGTGGCTCGAGGATTTGCTCGGCTATCCAATTCGGTTGCGAAAGTTTTTTCAGGACGTGCGCGCGGAAATGAAGCTGGTGGTTTGGCCTTCGCGCAGCGAAGTATCGAATACAACGCTGGTAGTCATCATGACCACAATTCTTTTTGCGGTGTTTCTGTGGCTGGTGGATAAGGGCTCGGAACGCGCGGTTTCATTGGTCTTGAAAGCGTTCACGCACTAGATTTTAGGCAACCGAGTTTCGTAATAAATGCGCGCCAATATTTTCCGGATAGGAATTGATTCGTGGACGAGCCACTAACCGAAGTACCGCGAGGCGAAAGCGACCGTATGGCGAAGCAGTGGTACATCATCCATACCTACTCCGGCTTTGAGCGGAAGGTAAAGGAAAGTTTGGAAGGACGCGTCGCCGCGTTCGGTCTGGCCGACAAAATCGGTCAGGTGCTGATTCCCACTGAGGACGTAGTAGAAATTCGCGGCGGGAAAAAAGTAACGGCCACACGGATGTTTTATCCGGGCTACGTGCTGGTTGAAATGGAAATGGATGATTACACCTGGCACGTCGTGCGGAACACTCCGCGCGTAACAGGTTTCGTCGGCTCCGGACAAACACCGACTCCGTTGAGCGACCAGGAAGTTCAGGACATTTTGCATCGCGCCGCCAGTCCGACCGAGCGGCCGAAGCCGAAGCTCAAATTTGAACGGAACGAGCAAGTGCGCATCGTGGACGGACCTTTCGCGAATTTTACGGGTGTCGTGGAAGAAGTGAATTCCGATCGCAGCACGCTGAAAATTTCAGTAAGTATTTTCGGGCGCTCGACGCCGGTTGAATTGGATTTCATGCAGGTTGAAAAGATCGTTTAAAGATTTCACGCGCAATTATTTATTGCATTGGGAATCGGTTAGCAGGGGACAGAGAAGATGGCCAAGAAAGTACAAGCAATGTTGAAGCTCCAGGTTCCGGCCGCGAAGGCCGCGCCTTCCCAACAATTGGGAACGGCGCTCGGTCCGCAGGGCGTGAACATCATGGACTTCTGCAAGCAGTTCAACGCGCGCACCGCGAAAGATCCGGAGGGAATGGTTACTCCGGTGGTCATCACGGTTTATAGCGACCGCACATTTACTTTTATTACCAAGACTCCGCCGGCTTCCGAGTTGCTGAAGCGCGCGGCAAATATCGTAAAGGGTTCCGCCGAGCCAAATCGCAACAAGGTCGGCAAAGTTACCAAGAAACAAGTGGAAGATATTGCACGCACGAAATTGCCTGACCTGAATACAACAAACATGGAAGCGGCCGTACGTACCGTGACTGGAACTGCGCGGAATATGGGCCTGGAAGTGGTGGACTAAGCATGAGCAACAAGCCTGGCAAGAAAATTGTAAACGCGCGCAAACATATTGAAGCACGTCCCTATACTTTGCTGGAAGCAGCCGACGCGCTGAAGAAGGCGCACTTCGTGAAATTTGACGAATCCGTCGACCTGGTAATGAATTTGGGAGTTGATCCCAAGCATTCCGACCAGATGGTTCGCGGCACTGTCGTTTTGCCGCACGGATTGGGGAAGTCCAAGCGCGTGATTGTAATCGCCACGGGCGAAAAAGTTCGCGAAGCGGAAGAAGCAGGCGCGGATTTTTGCGGCGGTGAAGAACTCGTTCAGAAAATTCAAGAAGGCTGGACGGATTACGACGCCGTGATCGCCACGCCGGACATGATGAAGTCCGCCGGACGCCTTGGAAAAGTTCTTGGCCCTCGTGGTCTGATGCCGAACCCGAAGACGGGCACGGTCACATTCGATATCGCGAAAGCGGTCCGCGAAATCAAAGCCGGTAAAGTGGAATTCCGCGTTGATAAAGCGGGCATCGTTCACGCCGCGGTGGGAAAGATTAGTTTTGACGCGCAAAAGCTGGCTGAAAACGCGCAAGCACTTCTCGGCGCAGTTGTGAAAGCCAAGCCCGCGGTTGCCAAGGGCAAATACGTGAAGAAGGTCACACTCACTTCCACGATGGGCCCGGGCATTCTGATTAACGAAAGCGAAGTTGATTCCGCCACAGCAGTGGCAGCGTAAGCCAGCGGAGATTTGTAATGAAAAAGCGAAGTGACAAAGAAAAAGATCTCGAGATTCTGAAAACAGATCTCGCAAATGTTTCGACCATTATCCTGACCACGTTTCAGGGCACGACGGTCGAGGAAGATACCAAGCTGCGGCGCTCCGTGCAGGCCGCCGGCGGACATTATCGCGTGGTGAAGAATTCGCTGGCCGAACGCGCAGGCGCCGGCACGCCCCACGAAGCGCTTTTGAAGGGTTTGGCTGGACCCAATTCCATCGCGTATACGAATACCGATCCTGTCGCGCTTGCAAAAGCGCTGACGACGTATGCGAAGGACGTCCCGCTATTCAAGTTTAAGGCTGGCATAGTGGATGGCCGTGTTATTTCAATCGCGGAAATCCAGCAACTTGCGCTGCTTCCGTCAAAGGAAGAATTGATCAGCAAGATCATGTTCCTGCTGAATTCACCAGCGCAGCGCGTCGCATCGGTCGTTTCCGCGGTAGCGCGGAATATGGCTGTGGTAGTCAGCGAAGCGGCCAAGGCCAACAAGTTTGGGGCGGGCGGGTCTGAAGAAACTGCTCCCGTATCTCAATAACCCGGTTTTGAATTTTTTTGAAGGAGAGGATAAAGGAAATGGCGAATAAGGTAGAAGCAATTCTGGAAGAAATCAAAGGTCTCACCCTGCTGGAAGCATCCGACCTCGTCAAGAAGATGGAAGAGGCCTTCGGCGTTTCAGCGGCAGCAGCGGCTCCGGCAGCAGCAGCCGGCGGCGCGGCAGCGGGCGGCGGTGCGGCACCTGAGGAGAAGACGGAATTCTCAGTTGTGCTCACCGAAGTCGGTGGCAACAAGATCAACGTGATTAAAGTGGTCCGCGAAGTCACCAGCCTGGGTTTGAAAGAAGCCAAGGATTTGGTGGACGGCGCCCCCAAGCCGGTCAAAGAAGGCGTGAACAAAGACGAGGCAGCTTCGATCAAGAAGAAGTTCGAAGACGCCGGCGCCAAAGTCGAAATCAAGTAACCGGTCTCCGGTTTCAGGACGGGCTCTCTTCAGCGGCGTGCGGCAGCGCCGCAGCGGAAGGATTTGTATTACGCGTTTTCCAAGCCGCAACACTGGAACCTTCATATCGACGAGTCCTGCCGGGACGGCAAGCTGTTCAGTCTCTGGGCAGGGAGAGCGCCCTTGCTCGCCCTGCCGTTTTGGCGTCCCGCACACCCGCATGGGCATGAGGTAAAAAAGAATGCAGACTAGCAATCATCACCACCGTGAACGTCAGCGCCTGGATTTTTCAAAAATCCAAAGCTCGATTGATATCCCGAACCTGATCGAAGTTCAGCGCAATTCCTATCAGCGATTCTTGCAGATGGATTTGCTGCCGAGCGAGCGCGAAGATGCGGGCCTCCAGTCCGTCTTCAGCTCTGTATTTCCGATTCAGGATTTCCGCGGACTTTCGCAGCTTGATTTCGTGGACTACGCCATCGGCAACTGGGAATGCAAGTGCGGCAACCTGAAAGGGCTGCATCACCTGCGCGCCACTTGCCGTAATTGCGGCGCGTCCGTTGTTACCAACCCTTACCAAACTGGGGACGTGATTTGTACGAAGTGCGGCACGTTCAACAAGAACACGCCGACTTTCTGTAACAAGTGCGGCGATCCGGTCGGAATGCAATTGAAGTACGACGTGAACGAGTGCCAGGAGCGCGGCATGACATATTCCGCGCCGCTTAAGGTCACTATCCGTCTAACCATTTACGACAAGGATCCTGACACTGGCGCGAAAAATATTCGCGACATCAAAGAACAGGAAGTATTTTTCGGCGATATCCCTCTGATGACCGATAACGGAACTTTCGTTATCAACGGCACAGAACGCGTAATCGTCAGCCAGTTGCACCGTTCGCCCGGTGTTTTCTACGAGAACGCCAACAACCGCACCTATTTCCTCGGCAAGATTATTCCCTACCGCGGATCGTGGGTGGAATTCGAGTACGACACCAAGAACCTGCTCTACGTTCGTATCGATCGCAAGCGCAAGTTCCTCGGCTCGATTTTCCTGCGCGCGCTGGGCATGAAGTCCAACGAGGAAATTCTGCGCACGTTCTATCAAGTGGAACGCATCGCGCTGCGTGACGGCGAATTGCACTGGAATATTTCCGAAGGCTTGATGGATCGCAAGCTCTCGAAAGAAATCAAGCACCCGAAGAGCGACGAAGTAATCGTTGCAGCGCACAAGCGCATCACCGAAGCGCTCTACAAGGAACTGGTCAAAGCGCGCGTTGGTCATGCCACAGTTACCGTTGCTGATCTCGAAGGCGCATACACCGTCGGTGACCTGGTAAACCGCACCACTGGCGAAGTTCTGGTGGAAGCGAATCGCCCGATGACGGCTGAACTTTACGCCGCCGTTGCCGAAGCCGGCATCACTGAAGTGGACGTATTCTTCCCGGAGCGCGACGAAATCGGCACAGTGCTGAGCCGAACTCTGGACAAGGATGCCATCCGCTCGCCGCGTGAAGCGCTGATCGAAATTTACCGCAAGCTGCGTCCCGGAGATCCTCCGACGCTTGAAACCGCAACCGCATTGTTCAACGGAATGTTTTTCGATCCACGAAAATATGATTTCAGCCGCGTTGGCCGCTTGAAATTCAATATCAAGCTGGGACTCGAAACTCCGCTGGAAACTCGCACGTTGGATGCGACGGATTTCACCGCTTCGATCCGTTATTTGCTGAAGCTGCGCAAGAATATCGGCACGGTAGACGACATCGATCACCTTGGCAATCGCCGCGTTCGCGCGGTTGGCGAATTGCTCGAGAACCAGTTCCGCATCGGCCTGGTTCGCATGGAGCGCGCCATCAAGGAGAAGATGTCCGTGTATCAGGAAATGTCCACGGCCATGCCGCATGACCTTGTGAACGCAAAGCCGGTAATGGCTGCGATTCGCGAGTTCTTCGGCAGTTCGCAGTTGAGCCAGTTCATGGACCAGACCAATCCGCTTTCAGAAATTACTCACAAGCGGCGTCTTTCGGCGCTGGGTCCGGGCGGACTATCACGCGAGCGCGCGGGCTTTGAAGTACGCGACGTTCACCCAACGCACTACGGACGTATTTGCCCGATTGAAACGCCGGAAGGTCCGAACATCGGACTGATCAGCTCGCTTTCCAGCTACGCCCGCATCAATGAATTCGGATTTATCGAATCGCCCTACCGCAAAGTTAAGGGCGGGCGCGTGTTGGACTACGTGCAAATTCTGAACGCTGGCGATAGCGAATTCAAAGTTGGCGATACGGTCGAGCGCGACAAGGTCGAAGGCGTCAACGACGAACTGAAACGCAAGCGCGTCACGTACGAAGCGCATTGCTTCTATCTTTCCGCATGGGAAGAAGATCGCTACGTGGTAGCGCAGGCCAATGTGCCGCTCGAACCGAACGGCAAAATCGTTTCCGAACTGGTGAATTGCCGACAGGCCGGTAACTTCGTTCTGAAACATCGCGACGAAGTTGACTACATTGACGTTTCGCCCAAGCAGCTCGTCAGCGTCGCTGCCAGCTTGATTCCTTTCCTGGAAAACGACGACGCGAACCGCGCGTTGATGGGTTCCAACATGCAACGCCAGGCCGTTCCGCTGATTCGCGGCGACGCGCCTCTCGTCGGCACCGGTATGGAACGCGTCACCGCTCGCGACTCAGGCGCCGTCGTTCTCTGCCGCCGCGAAGGCATCGTCGATCAGGTGGACTCCGAAC
>DASYNR010000129.1:0-1905 GCA_036008485.1 Candidatus Acidiferrales bacterium
CATTCCGCGATCGGCTTAGACGCCACTGGACAATTTTCCCGCGTTCCGCTCACCGAACTTGCCAGCCGCGCAATTCTGAATGGCACCGACGTGCTCGCCATGATCAACGGTGATTTCGATATGGAGCAGCCCTACTTCGGCGTTCCCATCGGCCTCGCCATCACCGCCGGAAAAATTCAAACCGCCGGAGGAGATTCGCGCCCGGTCATGTCGATTTTTGTTTCCGGCCGCCCATCCATCGGCGTTCCCGACATTCACATGCAGGCGCAAGTCGAAAAAAATCGCTGGCACATCGCAACATTTAATAAGCCGCTCGGCTACGCAAAATCGCGCGACCTGCGCATGTATTCGCGCGCGTTTCGCACATCCGTCACAGCCGCCCAACCATTCACTGCGATCGTCATCACCAAACTCGATCGCCCGCTGCCGCCAGACGCGCAAACAAAAATCGTCGGCGTCATCAGCGAAATTCGTGAGCCGGCCACTGAACAAATTATTCCGGAAAATTCGCTGCTACTCGCCGAGCCTTCCGACACAAAAGATTCGCAAAGTAAATTCCGGAAATTAGAAGTAGGAATGAAGGTGACGGTGCGTATGCTCGTGCGCATGGAAAAACAACCGGACATCAGCGACGCAATCGCCGGGCTTCCAATTCTCGTCACTGCCGGTCACGCTGCAATTCAAGGCGAGCTGACCGACTACATCAAGCAGCGCCATCCGCGCACGGCCGTCTGCTACAACGAACAAAATTATATGTTTGTGGTGGTGGACGGACGCCAGCCAAAACTCAGCGTCGGCATGACCCTCGAAGAACTCGCGGATTTTATGGTTTCAATCGGCTGCACCGAAGCAATGAACACCGATGGCGGCGGCTCCACAGAAATGGCCGTGTCGGTTCCACAAAAAAATTCGCCGGGCACATCAAAACTTGAAATTGTAAATTCCCCGTCAGACGGCCCCGAACGCGGCCGCCCCAACGCCTGGATGATCGTCCGCCGCCACTAAATCAGTTTCAGTTTCTTGTAAAAATTCTCCACAAATTTTCCATCCGCATCCTTAAACTTGTAAGTCTTCGCAAGATCTCCCACATAAACAAGTTTTCCACTATGCCGCGCAACTTTTTTATCCGCGCCCATCATTGCAATCGCGCGTCCCGTATATTCCGGCGTCTCGCTCAAATGAAATCCCATCGCCTTCTTGTGTTTTTCGTCCTTCCCACTCATGTGCATCAAAACGCGTTCAGTGCGCATGAATCCAGGTCCAAGCGCCACAATCGTCACACCAATTTTCGCCAGATCCGATTTCATCGCATAAGCCATTTCATTGATTCCGCGATGCCCCAATCCAATCAGCGCCCAGTCCAGCGTCTTCGGACCAAATCCGATAATCGGTTCCGTAATCGAAACGATCAGCCCGCCGCCATGTTTCGCCATCACTCGCGCGCCGTGCACCGCGCCCACCAAATGCGCGTAAGGTCCGCCTTCCACCGACTCCTTCCAACTTGTACTGCTCTGCTCCCAAAACATTTTCCGTTTGCGCTCCGGATGCAGAAACGCCTCGAACGACTCCGCGCTCCATCCAAATACAGAGTTCGCCAAAATATCCAAACGACCCGCTTCGCGTTCCACGCGCTCAAACAACGCTGCAACTTCCGTCTCGCGCGTAAAATCCACCGCGACAGGAATCCCGCGTCCTCCGCGCGCCGTAACTTCCTCCGCCGTTTCTTCAATTGTTCCCGGCGCTCCATCCATCGGCGCAGGTCCGCCGCGAACAGTTCGCGCCGTAACATAAACCGTCGCTCCGCTTTCCCCCAGCGCCAACGCAATTCCGCGTCCCGCTCCCCTGCTCGCTCCCGCAACCACCGCAACTTTTCCGCGCAAATCCGGCGGCGTCCATCCAATCGGC
>DASYNR010000130.1:0-26491 GCA_036008485.1 Candidatus Acidiferrales bacterium
AGGTTGCTGGTTATAGAAGGACAGGTTGTGAATGCCGGCGAGCCGCTGGCAGTTGTCGTCTAGCCCGCGAAGTTCGACTTACAGCCAAACGACTACAACTCCCAAATTAATTCGGAATTATTTGGCCGGAGTGGCCGCGGCGGCGGGCAGTTTGCCGCCGGATTCCATAATTTGTTGCGCAAGATAGTTGGAAATCTTCGCGTTGCCGCGCACGACGGTAAGGAACGCGGCGCGCAGCAACTGATCTTTGCGGTCGTGTAGCTTCGTGCGGATAAGTTGCACAACTTGCGGATCGGAAAGATCGCGCTGTCCGGTTCCTTCGCGAGCAATCAGTTTAATAATATTGTAGCTGCCGTCCTTAAGCGCAATCACACCGCTAACCTGACCCGGCTTTAGCGCCAGCACCGCTTTCTTCAGCGCAGGATCCACCGGAGGTTTGTCCAGCGCGGATTCCGGCACATACCCGACGTTCCCGCCGTCTTTTGCGCTCGTGGGATCTTCGGAATAATCCAGAGCCAACGTCGCAAAGTCAGCGCCTTCGTTCAATTTTTGCAGCAGCGCGGCGGCTTTTCGCTTTGCTTCCGCGTCGGTGGTTGCGTCGTCATTTTTGCGATTGGTGATCTGAGGATCTTTTCGCGGCGTCACCAGAATTTGCGCCAAATTATATTGCGTTTCGGAAACATTGAACTGCGCGCGATTCGCATTAAAATAATCCGCGATGTCCTGATCCGTGACGGTGATTTTCGCGGCGACTTCCCGATTATAAAGTTTTTGGATGGTCAGGCCGCGGCGGATTTCCTGCTTGAAATCGTCAACGGTCAGCCCGCGTTCTTTCAACTGCCGCTGGAATTCTTCTTCGGTGTAAGGGCTCTTCGATTCCGTAAATTTGTCTTCCACTTCGCCGTCGGTGGCGACCATGGATTGTTTTTGCGCCAGCTCCATCAAAATTTCATTGTTGATCAGCTCGTCGAGCACGTTCAGCTTCAGCGTCAAAGCTTCTTCCTGGGAAGGCGAAGGATTATCGGAGGTGGCGCTGCTGCGGTAATACTTTTCCACTTCGTCGCGCTTGATGTCGTGGCCATTCACCGTCGCCCACACGTCCGGCGATGGCGCGGTATCCTTCTTGCATCCGTTCGCGCACAAGGCGACAGCGACGATTCCCACAGCGGTCAGCAAACGTTTCACTGATGATTCCTCCGCTGTAAGTTGTTGTATCGCATGTCGAGGCTAATTTTCAATGTGTGAGGCTTTATGCCGCAGCTTTCTTCGCGATAATTGCGGGCTTCGGATGTCCCGAGCCGGCTTTGGTGATGCGGCCGGAGCGAATGCAATCGGTGCAGACCCTTAACTGCTTCTTCACGCCCTTCACGACCGCGCGAACGCGCTGCAAATTTGGATTCCAGCGCCGCCGCCGCGTGTTGTTCGCGTGGCTGATCACGTTTCCGTACTGCGGACCCTTGCCGCAGATTTCACACTTTTGAGCCATAGTCACTCCATCTTGGAAATAAACGCTAATAAAGAGTTGAGGCGAAGAGGCAAGTGTATCAGAGAACCGGCCCAGCCGGAAACGCGAGTCGGAAATTACGCCGGAATTGGGCTACGGCGCGATGGGCTTAGACGTCCAGACGCTGCTCGAATGGCACAGACTCGCCGTGTTCTAAGTGCCGCCGAAGAATTCTTAGATACATCGCCCAGCAGAATGTTGAAATTCGCCAGTGATCGTTCGCGACAGGCCACCCGGTGTGATAGAAGTTCACGTTTATTGTTTTCTCACCTCGAAGCCGGAAGCCGACGCGCGTTTCATTCCAATCCGGATCAGTTGTGAGGATCTGCAACTCAAATTCTGTTGGGGCCACACATTTGGTTACGCGCCCGCGCCAGATATGCTTCGGGCCGAAATTCAATTCGTACTCCTCGCCTACTCGAGCGCGGCCGGCCGAAGCTTTTGTCCACCACGCGTCCAGACCGGCGGGTGTGCTGATTCCGCTGAACACACGATCCGGCCCGGCTTTGATGATGAAATCATGAAATATATCAGCCATAGCAACCTCGAAACGCAGCATAGTACGACCCCGCGTTTTCGTCCAACCTGAGGCGCGGCAAGGGCGTGAACTTCAAAAAACTGCTTCGGATTGCTAAAAATCCGGGCCTTGTTTTGTGGACATCTTGGAAATATCGAAAGTAACTTTCAGTGGAAGATCGCCCGCCTTAACCGAAAACTCGACAGATTTTTCAGCCGACGCGATGGTCGGTTCCCCCGTAGCGGCTTTTTGCGCGAAATCGAACAGAATTGCCACCGGCGTGCCGTCCTGGCGAGTTTGGACGATGACTTTAGTTGGAGAAATTTTTTCTTTTGAGCTCTTCGGCATCAGATAGGAATGCGCCTTCAGGCTTTCCGCGCCTTCTTTTCCGAACATGCGGAGGTTCGTGCCCGAAATCGAAATCTGATACGCATCATATTTCGCCGCAAGATCCTTGCGCGCCAGATCCGGAAGAGAACCCGAAAGTTCTTTTTCACGCAGCAACGCTTCACGAATGGTGCGCGAAGAATGCCAGCTCACAGTAAATTTCATTTCCGGGCCTACCCCGGCAGGCAAATTACCGGAATTCGGGGCCGCGGGATTTCCCCCGCGGATCGCGTCCGCCGAAGTTTCCGTGTGCGCGGCGCTGCCCACGGCAGTAATGGTCGAAGGGGCCGAGTTACTCGATGCCGAACCAATTTTGTAGGGCTTTGACCAAGGAGAATCCGTCAGAATCTTTTGCACGTCCTTCTCATCCCAATCCTGCGGGTCCTTATCCTTCCACGGATCATTTGCACGAGCGCGCACGGAGATGACGCTCGCCATTGTGAACAACATCGCGAAACAGATCGTGAAAATAAACGCGCAAGTTGGCTGGCTGAATATTCGCTTAAGCATTTCCGTCTCCGGCCGCGCTTTTCTGGCGCACTCCACATTCCAGATTAGCACGCAACAATCCGTCTAAAAAGAAATCGCGAGCGAAGGTGTGCCCTCCGCTCGCGCGATAAAGAACAGACGCCGACAGGCCGCCAAATCGGGAGGGAAAAATGGCGCTACTGCGGCTCGTCCGGCTTGAATGTGATTTGGCTCGCGCCCCTGCCGCCTGTTGTGATCGTATATCCCGGCGGCACGGTGAACAGCGATGGATTCGGCTCATTCCGCGAAAGATTCGTCACGGTTGTGGTCGTCGTTCCCGTGCGCGGATCGGAATGCACCGTCTTCACTTCAATTTGCAAATCCTGCGAGTACCACTTGTCGGTGACAATCAAAATGGGCTGGGCGTTCCCGATCTGTCCCGCGGGAATTGTGCGCGTCACTCGTGTGCCCAGCACGGAAAGTCCCTGCATCGTGTCCGCGCCGAGCGATTCGGTGGTTACGTTATCCGTGGAAACTTCGGGCATCATCACCGAGACGCTGCCGCCCCTTCCGCCACCACCGCCTCCGGCCAAAGCATCTCCGCTGATTGAATATGTAATCACCGCCGAGCCGTCAGGGTTGGGAACAACTTTCACCGGCAGCGAGCCTGCCGTTCCGGATGTAGCGATCTGCGTCGCCGTCATTTTATTTGGATTCAGATTGTAGCGAACGCCGGAAACCGGATCATCAATGGTAATGAATTGAATCGGCGATCCCGCAACTTGGGAAGGCCCAACTATATTAATGTTTTGTTCTCGCCGCGTGCGTCCCTGCGAATCGCGATAGACCGTCGACGTGGAAGTATGCGTGATGCTATTGCCATCAGGAAAAGGCTGCACCGATTCCGTTACGATCTGCGCGGAATACGGCGCGTTTGTGACGGGCTTCGAGTACGTCCCGACAATACTGGTGGTGAATGCAACGGAACCTCCCCCTCCGCCGTTGGACTGTATGGTTTGTGTGAGCGTTTTCGCGAGTGCTTCGGCATTCGCGCCGGCGTCAGAACTGGACTGCGCCGAAACACCGCTCGCGCCGAGCAAGAGTGCCAGCCCACATACCATTGCAATTTGCCATTTCAGATTTATTTTCATAGAACTCCCCTTATTCATTTCACTGAATTCAGCGTTCTTCAATTATTTCGTGACGCCGTTCGTAACAACATGAAATTTTCTACCGCACCAAACGAATTGCTTCTGGCGTGCCACTCCCGTTCACAAATAAATCGGCTACGACTTTCTCTCCGTTATCACTAATTGCCACAGGAAGTCCCAGCCACGCTAAATCCGCGCGAGACATTTGCATACGCACAATCGCGCCATATTCGATGGTTGACAGATCGTCGGCGTAAGGCAGCGCGAGGAATCCGGTAAGAGTTATTTCGGATTCGGCGAGATTCTTTTTCGGCTTGTGCGCGGCAACGAGGCGTTTTTGTGTGACAGGCACGAGGGCCGTGGGCGCTGGCGCAGTTTTTGTTCCCGCAACAACGGGTGATGCCGGTTGCGTTGGCGTAATCACCGCGTGATTTGTCTCAGATTTGCGATTCAGAATTCGCGGCAGAAGAATAATGGCCAGAATTATTGTGGCGGCAACTAGCGAAGCAGCGGCCCACCTAAAGGTGGCCCCTACGAAAACATTTTTCCGCGAACGTGTGTCTGTGGCCCGCTCTCGCACAAATGCCGCGCGCAGCGTCGACTCCATCCGCGCCGGAACTTCCAGCAATTTATCCTGCGTGGCAAGCGACGCAACCGCTGCGGCCAGCTCGCGCGCCTCGACAAGAATCGCATCGCACGCCGCGCACTGCGCAGCATGATTCACAGCATCCCGCAAAAGCTTTGCGTCGCGCAATTCGTTGTGCGCAATTTGTGGCGCGAGATGTTCAAACTGTTCGCAGTTCATTTGGGCGCCTTCTGTGCCTGAAACTTCGCCGCCATCGGCGAAAGCAAATTCCTCGTGGCGCTCGAAATCACCGATCGTTCCGCGCCGTTCGCAACAAATCCACTCTTGCGCACGCTAGCCTCCGATGCCGATTTATCCGCGTGCGCCGCACGTGCCTTACGCAGCTTGGCGGCTAGCAACGCGCGGCCTCGATGCAATCGCGACGCAACCGTACCGGCCGCGCATCCCAAAGCGACGGCCGCTTCGTCGTAACTCATTTCTTCCAAATCGCACAACGCCACAACTTCGCGATAATCCGGCGGCAGCGTGAGAATCGCCTGCCGAACTTGCTCAATCACTACAGCACGAGCTTCATCATCCGGCTGCCCGGCTCCACTCGATTGCGTTGCGGATTCCACGCGCGAATCAGAAGCGTCTTCCCAGTTCGGCTCCAAAGCCGTGTAAGGCCGTTCGCGTTCCAAGCGCTTCAACACTTGATTCCGCGCGATGCCAAAAAGAAACGCGCCCAGCTTCCCTTTCGCGGAATCGAACTGCGCGGTTTGGCGGATCAGCGTTATAAATACTTCCTGCGTTGCGTCCTCAGCTAAAGTGCGATTGCCGCTCATGTGCAAAGCAAATCGAAACAGAGGGCCTTGCCAGCGACGGAACACGAATGTAAACGCATCTTCGTTGCCCGCGCGAAGGCGCAGCATCAGGTCGTCATCGCTAATATCAGGGGCCGGAAGCATCTCTACGTTCGACGACCAAACTCGCCTGTCGTTATCTATTCCCGGGATATAAGGGCAGAATTCCATTATTTTCGGACTCATTGTGATGCCGGAGCGCTGACATTAATGAGGATACGCGTATCGCCTACCGCGCAAGCTCAAAACCATCAGCGAGTATTAGAGACGATGCATACTGAATGTGAAGCACGCATCGCGGCGCTGTATTCGTAGATTTTGAGGAGGCGTGCACCAGTAATGGCCGCATTGCCAGGACTCCACCCTGCTCGACCAGACATTCGACCGGCACGATTTCTTCGGCAAACTTGTGAATCAATTGCTCGTCGAGCACGCCGAGATTGTGAGAACCGGGGAGGACGCGCAGTGGGCCGTTCGATTCAGTGGAATCGTCGAGATGAACTCGTAGAGCCAGAACATTTGTCAGCGCGGATGCCGGTGCGTGCGCGTAAGTCACTCCCTCCTTAACAGACCACGGCCCCCAGCGCGGCGATTCGCGGCGTTCGCGAAGTGGCAAGGCCGTGTCCTGATGCCACATCACCAGCCAATTCGCGGACGGCGACTTGTCGAAGAGCGTGGCGTGAAAAGGAAGAGCCCCGTCGCCGAGGATTTCTTTCGCAAGATTCATGAGACGCGCGTCGTTCGCCAGTTCGGACACGGCCGGATGCTTTATTGCGTGGCGAATCCCCGCCCGGCTGCGTCGCAGGGTGGAATTGTCCAGGTCCTCGACCAGCTTGTTCACTTCCGTGCTTGAAAGAAGCGGCGGCAAAATAGCGTATCCCGACTTCTTGATGGAATCTCGCCACACTAATAAATTCCTCCTGTCAGCGGATTTTGCGCGAATTCGGCCGCGCAGTTTGCTATAAACCTTACATCATTATTGTTCTTGGAATTCGGAGGCACTCTATGCGGCGCATTCTGTGGATTTGTCTAATCGTGACGATGGCCAGCGCTGGCTTCTTTGCGCAGAGCGTGACAGCCCAAGGCCGCGGCGAAGCCGGCGGCGCATCGACGGGCCCTTTGCCAACTGTCGCCGCGAAGACGACCGGGATGCAAAAGTTCGACGGCTATTTCCCTTTCTATTGGGACGCCCGCGCCGGAAAAATCTGGCTGCAGATTGACAAGTGGGATACCGAATTTCTTTTCATGGAATCACTTCCCGCAGGAATTGGCCAGAACGACCTCGGCCTCGATCGCGGACAGGGTGGCCGTTCGCACATCGTGAAATTTCAACGTACGGGGCCGCGCGTCCTGATGGTCGAGCCGAACGAAGCTTTCCGCGCGATTACCGATAACGTCGACGAGCAGCGTGCAGTGGAACAATCGTTCCCCCAATCAGTAATGTTTGGATTTGATGTAGCCGCGGAAGACGGCAGCACCGCGCTCGTGGATGCCACAAACTTTTTTCTCCGCGACGCGCACAACGTAACTTCCACCTTGCGTCGCACGCAACAAGGACAATTCCGTCTCGACCTCACGCGTTCGGCCTTCTATCTGCCGCGCACAAAAAACTTTCCGAAGAACACCGAAGTGGAAGTGACCCTCACATTTGTAAGCGACGAGCCCGGCCCGCTCGTACGTCAAGTTGCGCCGGATGCGAGCGCCGTCACGGTGCGCGAACATCAATCGCTGATCGAATTGCCGCCACCGGGGTTCAAACCGCGCGTCTACGATCCGCGCTCGGGATACTTCGGCACATCTTTCATGGACTTCGCCGCTCCGATTGACGAGCCACGCGAGAAGCGTTTTATCACGCGGCACCGGCTCGAGAAGAAAGATCCCTCCGCCGGGATGAGCGAAGCCGTTCAGCCGCTGATTTACTATGTCGACCGCGGCGCGCCCGAACCGATTCGTTCTGCATTAGTGGAAGGCGCGAGTTGGTGGAACCAAGCGTTTGAAGCTGCGGGATTCAGGAATGCATTTCGCGTGGAGCTGATGCCAGAAGGCGCCGACCCCATGGACATCCGCTACAACGTGATCCAGTGGGTGCACCGCTCAACGCGCGGATGGTCGTATGGCGCGTCCGTCACCGACCCGCGCACCGGAGAAATCATCAAGGGACAAGTTTCGCTCGGCTCACTCCGCGCGGAACAAGATTACATGATCGCCGTCGGCTTAATGGCTCCCTATGAAAAAGGCAAGCCAGTTTCTCCACAACTGATGGCCATGGTCGTGGCGCGCATGCGTCAACTAGCCGCGCATGAAGTTGGCCACACACTCGGCCTCGCGCACAACTACACCGCCAGCACAGTGAATCGCGCGTCAGTAATGGATTATCCCCCGCCAACAATCAAGTTGGACGCAAACGGCGTACCCGATCTTTCCGACGCCTACGCTGTCGGCATTGGATCGTGGGACAAAGTTGCAATTGATTTCGGCTACCGCCAATTCGACGCCGGCACCGACGAGCACGCCGCGTTAAATAAAATAATGAATGACGCATACCTTAGCGGTCAGCGTTACTTAACTGATCAAGACGCGCGTCCGGCTTCCGCGATGAGTCCGTACGCGCATTTGTGGGATTCCGGCAGCAACGCCGTGGACGAATTGGATCGCATCATGAAAGTTCGCGCCGCCGCGCTAAAGCGTTTCGGCGAAAATAACATTCGCGAAGGCGAGCCGATGGCCACGCTGGAAGATGTGCTCGTGCCGCTCTACTTGCTGCATCGTTATCAAGTGGAAGCTGCCGCGAAAGTTGTTGGCGGCGTGGACTATACCTTCGCTCTGCGCGGCGACGTACTCACTCCAACAAAACCGGTTCCCGCCGCAGAACAAAAGCGCGCGCTCGATGCAGTGCTTGCAACATTAACTCCTACCGCGCTCGCTCTTCCCGATTCCTTGCTGAAATTAATTCCTCCGCGTCCGCCAGATTATCCGCAAAATCGCGAATTGTTCCGCCGACGCACCGCGCCTGCGTTTGACGCGCTAAGCCCCGCGGAAACCGCCGCCACTCACACCCTCACGTTCCTATTCGATCCGGAGCGCGCCGAACGCCTAATCGAAATGCACGCGCAAAATCCACAAGTCCCCGGCTTCGGCGAAGTTGTGGACAAAATATTTGCGTCCACGTGGAAAGCTCCGCACGCAACAGGCACGAACGCTGAAATTCAGCGCGTCGTCAACGACGTAGTCCTCTACGACTTGATGACGCTCGCAAACGATCAAAACGCCGCGGCACAAGTTCGCGCCACAGCTTCCCTAAAATTGAGCGATCTGCGCGATTGGTTGACGCATCAAATTGTTCCGGGATTAGACGAAGGCTGGCACGCCGCATATTTTTATGGCGCCGAACAAATCCGTCAATATCTCGGCGATCCCAAAACTTTCGTGATTCCTCGCCCGACAACACTTCCCGACGGAATGCCCATCGGTTCGGACGACGATTGGGATGGCGTCGGGAATTGATTCGCTAACAAAGAAAATCGACGGGCGACGCTCAGGCTCGCCCGTAATTTTCCAGTAACACTTGACAACATTGGTAACATAAGCCTACCGTCTGTTCCATAGTGGAACTAGACGTTTCCCTCTCTTGGCTGGCCCTGTCTCTCACTCCGGGACTTGGATCGAGGCTCACCGCTCGCGTGCTGCGCGAGTTTGGAACGCCTGAAGGTGTGTTCGCAGCTTCGCGAACAGCTTTGGAAGCGTGCAATCTGACGGGCGCCACCGTGCAAGCCATCGTCTCGCACGGCGCATTTTCAAAAGCCGAAAAGGAGCTCGGCCAATTGCGGGAACTCGGCGTCCAGTTGCTTCACTGGGGCGAAAGCGAATATCCCTCGCGTCTGCTGGAAATTTACGATCCGCCACCGATGCTTTACGTGAAGGGCGATTTGCAGGTTCTGCGCCGGTATTCGATTTCAATTGTCGGCACGCGTCGTCCGACGCCTTACGGTAATCAAATGGCTGAGAGGATCGCACGCGATCTTGCCGATCGCGGACTGGTGATCGTCAGCGGGCTCGCGCGCGGCATCGATTGCCTGGCACATCGAGGCGCATGTGCTTCGGTCCGCGGCGCAACTATCGGTGTGCTGGGTACGGGAATCGACGTGATTTATCCGAAGGAAAATAAAAAAATCTTTGCAGAAGTTGAGAAGCGCGGAGCATTGATTAGTGAATTCCCATTAGGCGCGCACGCCGCGCCGGAAAATTTTCCAGTGCGCAACAGAATTGTCGCAGGAATGAGTCTGGGAACAATCGTCGTCGAGGGCGAACAATATTCCGGATCATTGATCACTGCGCGTCTCGCCATGGAATTCGGACGCGAAGTGTTCGGCGTCCCGGGGAATTGCACGCAACCTTCCAGCTTCGCACCGAATCAATTGATTAAGCAGGGCGCGAAACTTGTTACCGGATGGGAAGACGTTGTCGAAGAGTTGCCAACCGAAATTCGCGCGGAATTATTCCCGGTGGAAACGCCGGGGGCTGGAGAACGCGAATCACTTTTTGCGGAAGCACTTGCGCCCGAGCAAAAAAAGCTGTACGAATTGTTGAGCACTGATCAGACGTTGCATGTCGACGAGATCGTGGAAAGATCCGGCATGACTTCTTCTGCGGTGCTGGCGGCGCTTTGCGAAATGGAATTGAAGGGGATCATTCGCCAAATGCCGGGGAAACAATTCGTTCGCGTCATGCTCTGAAAATTGGCGGCATCAAAATAACAGTAGCCAGAAGGACACACGCCAACCCGTCCCTCCGGGTTTCGGCTTAAAACAATAAAATGGGAAAGTCACTCGTCATCGTTGAATCGCCGGCTAAGGCGAAAACGATTAACAAATATTTGGGACGCAATTTCAGCGTCAAGGCCTCCATCGGGCACGTGATGGACCTGCCGAAAAAGGATATCGGTATTGTTCTGCCTCCTGACGAAGATAAGCCGGCAAAGAAAAAATCCACTAAGAAGCGCGCCAGCACCAAGAAAAAGCCGGAAGTAAAAGTGAAGCCGTACAATCCGGCGAAAATTTTTGAGCCAACCTACGTCGTAATTCCCGGCAAAGATAAAGTTGTGAACGATTTACGCAAAGCTGCCGCCAACGCCGACGCAATTTATCTGGCGGCTGACCCCGATCGCGAAGGCGAAGCAATTTGCGCGCACTTAACCGAAGTGCTGACAATGTCCAAGGAAGATCTCTTTGAGGGATACGTTCCGGCCGTAAATCGCTGGGGCCGAAAAGGAAAAAAGACCGCCGCTGAGACCGCCGAGGACAAAACTGTCGCTCCTCCGGTAGCCGAAGACGTTCCGAAAGATATGCGGAAGAAAATTTTCCGCGTCATGTTCAACGAGATTACTCCGAAAGCGATTCGCGCTGCGTTCGATGTAGCCGGCCAGGTAAACGAGAACTTAGTCGACGCACAGCAAGCGCGCCGCGTTCTGGACAGAATCGTCGGCTACAAAATTTCTC
Source organism: Candidatus Acidiferrales bacterium (assembly GCA_036008485.1). Classification (GTDB taxonomy): domain Bacteria; phylum Acidobacteriota; class Terriglobia; order Acidiferrales; family UBA7541; genus DASTCZ01. The sequence goes on from DASYNR010000130.1 coordinate 10,951, forward strand.
CCGTCCTATGGGAAAAAGTTCGCCGCGGACTTTCCGCCGGACGCGTACAAACAGTCGCTCTCCGCTTGATTGCTGAACGCGAACTCGAAATCAAAGCGTTCATCCCCAAAGAATATTGGACAATTCACGCGCGTCTGCAAGCCGCCGAGCCTCCAATTTTCACCGCAAAACTCTGGCGCCACAAAGACGAAGAAATTGAAATCACCAACGAAGTGCAAGCCACGTCAATTTTGGATGAGCTAAAGAAGGCCAAGTGGCAAGTTGCCGAAGTCGTTCAGAAAGAAAAGCGCCGCAATGCCGCGCCGCCTTTCACAACTTCCAAGCTGCAGCAGGCTTCCTACAACCGTCTCCGCTACACCGCGAAACGCACCATGGGCATCGCGCAGAAATTGTACGAAGGTGTCGAGCTGGGCGACGAAGGCTCCATCGCGCTAATCACTTATATGCGCACAGATTCCGTGCGCGTATCGAATGACGCGCTCGAACAAGTCCGCTCGCTGATTCCCGAACTTTACGGCGCGGACTATCTCCCCGAAAAACCAAATTTCTATAAGAGCAAGAAAGACGCGCAGGATGCGCACGAGGCCATCCGTCCCACCGACGCCGCGCGCACGCCAGATTCCGTCCGCCGATTCCTGGACGACGAATCCTTCAAACTCTATCAACTGATCTGGCAACGATTCGTGGCATCGCAAATGGTTCCTGCCGTTTTTGACCAGACAACCATCGACGTCGCGGCGGGAGATTATGTTTTCCGCGCGTCAGGTTCCGTCGAAAAATTTGCAGGATACCTCGCCGCATATCGTTCTGGCGAAGAAGATATGGAAAAGGGTGACGACGCCGAAGCCGAAGGCAAGCGCCTGCCTCGCGTAACTGAAAACGAAATTCTGAAGCTCGCCGCGCCCGAAGCAAGCGAAGGAGCCGAAGCAGCGCTACCCGTTCGCTCCGAACAACATTTCACAGAGCCTCCTCCGCGATACACCGAAGCAACTCTCGTGAAGGAACTCGAAGAAAAAGGTATTGGACGCCCGTCAACCTACGCGGCAATCATTTCCACAATTGTCGAACGCGAATACGTCACAAAAGAGCTCGGCAAATTCACGCCCACCATGCTCGGCGCAAAAGTAAGCGTCTTGCTGGTAAAAGGCTTCGAGGATATTTTCGATCTCGGCTTTACCGCGCGCATGGAAGAAGAGCTCGACGAAGTGGAAGAAGGCAAACTTCCGTGGAAGCAAGCAGTCGGCGAATTTTACGATCGCTTCGTAAAGGATTTAGCTCTCGCCCGCGTGGACATGGAATCCTACAAAATTGGAATTCCCACCGACGAACTTTGCCCGAAATGCGAAAAGGGACATTTGCTTGAGCGCATCAGCCGCAACGGATTTTTCATGGGCTGCGATCGCTATCCTGATTGCGACTACACACGCGACCTTTCGCACGAGCATCTTGCCGAAGGCGACAATTCTGTCGTGCCGTGTCCGGAGTGCGGCAAGGAAATGGTGATCAAGCGCGGACGATTCGGAACTTTCCTCGCGTGCAGCGCTTATCCGGATTGCAAAACAACTCTGAAGCTTGTGCAAGGCACGCGTAAAGCTCGTCAACCCGATGAAATTCTCGAAGAAAAATGTCCGGACTGCGGCGAGCCGCTCGTAAAACGCTTCGGCCGTTATGGCGAATTCATCGGCTGCACCACATATCCCAAGTGCAAATATATTCGCGCAAAAACTTTGGGCATCGCATGTCCAAAGTGCGGCGTCGGCGAACTTGTACAGCGCATGACCAAGCGCGGCCAGCGAGTTTTCTTCGGCTGCAATAAATATCCGGAATGCGATTTCACCACGCCGAACCAGCCGATTATTGAGCCGTGCCCGAAATGCGGCGCACCATTCATCGTGGAAAAAAATCTGAAAACCGGTAACGTCCGCGCGTGCATTAAAGAAGGGTGCGATTGGGAAGTGGCCGCGCCTGAACCCGCGCCGCTCGGCCAGCCCGCCGAACCCGTTGTCGTCGGCTAAATAAGAATCGCCCGGCGGCACATTCATTCTTCTCATAATTACCTGTGCTGGTGATTCAGAAATCGTTGCCTGTTCGTGTTCTTCTTGCCGTCCCTCTTGCCGCTTCCGCGCTATAATTTCGCTATGAATTCGGGCACGCCTGAAGTTGATGTGAAGGAAGCCATCGGGAAATTTCTAAATTATCTTCAGAACGAGCGCAACGCTTCCGCGCATACCATCACGAATTACAGTTCCGATCTTGAGCAATTTCTAAAATATCTTTCTCCGCCGGAAGATGCCACCGGCAAAAGTGCACTCACCGCGAAAAAGCATCTACAGCCAAGCGATATCGATCATCGTCTAATTCGAGAATTCCTGGGCCAACTGCATTCGCTCGGACTTCAAAAAAGTTCCGTCGCGCGCAAACTCACCTCTCTTCGCTCGTTTTTCAAATTCTGCAATCGCGAAGGATTGATCCAAAATAATCCCGCGAAGCTCGTAGCCACTCCGCGCCTGCCGAAGCGCGTGCCGATTGTCGTACCCGCCGGCGAACTGAATTTATTTCTGGATCAGCTTGGCGGCCCCATTCGCGCGCTTCCCGGCAGAAAATCGCGCCGCAGGCCCGGCGGCGAAAAAAGTATCGAGCCCGCCGCGTCGCCCGCGGTTGACGATTCCCGCGTGATGCTTCCGCGCGATCGCGCCATCATCGAATTGCTTTACGCTTCGGGCCTGCGCGTTAGCGAACTCGTCGGCCTGAATGATGAAGACATGGACCGCGCGCAGCAAATGCTCCGCGTTCGCGGCAAAGGACGCAAAGAACGCATCGTCCCCTTCGGCGGCAAAGCACAAACCGCCATGGATAATTATTGGAATCTGCGAAACGAATTGCTCACCAAAGGAAATTCTAAAATTCAGACGCCCGCCATTTTCCTAAATTTCTCCGGTCGGCGCCTCACCGCTCGCAGCGTGCGCCGCATCGTAAATAAATATGTGAAACTAGCCGGCGTGAATTGGAGTTTGCATCCCCACTCGTTGCGCCACGCCTTCGCCACACATCTTCTGGCTGATGGCGCCGACTTGCGTGCGATTCAGGAATTGCTGGGCCACGCTTCGCTCTCCACCACACAAAAATATACTCACGCTTCCATCCGACAGCTCATGGAAGTGTATGATAAGGCCCATCCGCGGGCGTGAAACCCGGAGAGTTGGCGGCGCGTCTTAAGCCAGCAATCCATTCGCGGAAATCCAATATGGGAATAATATGAAAAGTTTATTGGCGGGTGTGTTCCTCATCACAGTGGCACTTACTACGCTCGGTAGTTCACCAGCATCCGCGCAGGATAATTACGAAATCCAGGTCTACGGCGCGGATACCGTCGAGCCCGGCCACACCATGCTCGAACTCCACAGCAATTTTACATTTCAAGGCTCGAAAACAATTCAAGATGGATTATTCCCCACCGAGCACGCGCTGCACGAAACTTTTGAAATCACTCACGGCTTCACTTCGTGGTTTGAAATTGGCTTTTATATTTTCACCTCCGAACGTTCCGGCCAGGGCATTGACTGGGTCGGTGACCACATTCGTCCGCGCGTTCGCGTCCCGGAAAGTTGGCACTGGCCTGTCGGCGTAAGTCTTTCCACCGAAATTGGATATCAGCGCCGCCAGTTTTCACCGGACACCTGGACTCAGGAGATTCGCCCCATCATCGACAAGCAGTTGGGCAAATGGTATTTCGCGTTTAATCCTTCGCTGGAACTTTCCTATCACGGCGAAAATGCCGGCAAGGCGCCGGGCTTTTCTCCCAACGCAACCATTGGTTATGACTTCACGAAAAAAATTAACGGCGCGATCGAGTACTACGGCTCCGTCGGCCCCATCACAGGATTCGATCCGCTCCACGACCAGGAACAACAAGTATTTCCCGTGATTAATCTAAACCTCAATCCGAAATGGGAAATCAATTTCGGCGCGGGCGTGGGAATGACGGCTTCCACCGACCATTTTATTGCGAAAATGATCATAGGCTACCGCTTCGATTTTTAGACGCAACTCCGCTCGTCGTGATATAAGAGCGTTTAACCGGAAATGACAGCTCTAATTTTCTTCCCTGGGACCGCGAGTTCCCAGGCTGTGCTTGGGAAATTCTTTCTGTAAGAGAGGGCGACATGAAATCAGCAGCAAAGTTTTTCGCAGTGGCAACAATTCTTTGCCTGGGTCTGGCGTTGGGAGTTCGCGCGCAGGATGAAACTCCGCCGCCGGCCGGTGGCAGAGGCCAGGCTGGAGCAGGCCGCGGCGCGGCAGCCGTACCTCAGGAACCAATCGCATACGATCGCGTCATCACCGCCGACGCAAAAACGCAGCACGGCGTTTTCGACGTTCACCAAATCAAGGACACTTATTTTTACGAAATTCCTACTTCGCAGCTGAACAAGGATTTCCTGTGGGTCACGCTAATCGCAAAGACGACTCTCGGCGTCGGTTACGGCGGCCAGGACGCCGGCAATCACGTCGTGCGCTGGGAACGCCACGGCAACACCGTATTCCTCCGCAGCGTCTCCTACGAAATTGTTGCCGATGAAAATCTGCCCATCGCTTCGGCTGTTCAAGCGGCAAACGATGACTCCATCTTGATGGCCTTCCCCATTCGCGCCTTCGGAAAAAATGACGCGCCGGTCATTGAAGTCACCCGCCTTTACGCCACAGAAGTTCCGGAGTTCAGCGCGCGCGGTCCGCTACGAGCGCGTGGATTTGACGCGACCCGTTCCTACGTCGATCGTATTCGCGCTTTCCCGGAAAATATTGAAGTGGAAGCCGCGCAAACTTACACGAATCCCCCGGAAGCTCCCGCAGCGGCTGGTGGCCGTGGAGAGCCTGCACCGGGCCGCGGTGGACGCGGTGCCGCAGGCATGCGTGGAAATAGCGCCACCGTCATGATGCATTTCAGCATGGTCAAGCTCCCCGAAAATAAAATGGTTCCGCGCTTGTTCGATGAACGCGTCGGATATTTTTCAGTTTCGCAGGAAGACTTCGGCCGTGACGAACATCGCGCCGTCCGCAGAACTTACATCACGCGCTGGAGGCTCGAGAAGAAAGATCCTTCCTGCGTGAAAGACTGCGAACCGGTGAAGCAAATTGTTTATTACGTTGATCCCGCAACGCCGGACAAGTGGAAACCCTGGGTGAAAAAAGCAATTGAAGACTGGCAACCCGCATTCGCGGCCGCCGGATTCAAGAATGCTATCGTCGGAAAATATGCTCCGACTCCTCAGGAAGATCCTACGTGGAATGTCGAAGACGTTCGCAATTCAGTCGTTCGCTGGCTGCCTTCCACCACCGAAAATGCCGTCGGTCCGCACATTTCCGATCCGCGCACCGGAGAAGTCTTAAACGCCGATATTCAGGTCTATCACAACGTGATGAACCTGGCGTCGGATTGGTATTTCACTCAGGTCGGTCCGCTGGATCCGCGCGCGAAAACACTTCCTTTGCCCGACGATCTTATGGGCCGCTTGATGGAATATGTTATCGCGCACGAAGTCGGCCACACGCTTGGCTTCCAGCACAATATGAAGTCTAGCTCGCTCTACGATGTGAAAGATATTCGCAATCCGGAATGGCTGCACAAAATGGGCCACGTCGCGACGCTGATGGATTATTCGCGCTTCAACTATGTTGCTCAGCCGGAAGATCACATCCCACCCGAAGATTTGATTCCGCGAATCGGTCCCTACGATATCTGGGCCACCCACTGGGGTTACGCACCAATTCCCGGCGCGAAAACTTCGGACGACGAAAAACCAACGCTCGATAAATGGTCACGCGAACAGGACACGACCAGATGGTTCCGCTTTTCAACCGATCGCGCGAACGGCAGCGACCCCGGCGAAAATACGGAAGCAGTTGGCGATGCCGATGCCGTCTACTCGACCGGCATGGGCATGAAGAATCTTCACCGTGTGATGGACAATCTGATTCCAGCGACGACCACCGACCCCACCGAACCTTACACGCGGCTCAGCGAAGTTTACCAGCGCGTGCTCGGACAGTGGACTCTTGAAATGGGTCACGTCGCTGTAATTCCGGGTGGCATCGAATCGCAGGATAAATATCCCGGTCAAAAAGGCCCGCAATTCTGGCCCACGCCGAAAGATACGCAAGTGAAGGCCGTGAAATTCCTGAACGAAAATGCATTTGCGACGCCAACGTGGCTGATTAAACCCGAACTGCTCGCATTATTCGAGCCGGCCGGCGAATTGGCCCGTATACGTTCTGCGCAAATGTCCGTGCTCACTCGTTTATTTCAGGACGCTAAGCTTGAACGCATGATTGAAATCGAAGCGTTCGAGTCGGCGAAGGCATATCCCGCTGCTGAATTCATTTCCGATGTGCGAAAAGGAATTTGGAGCGAGCTATCCAATCCGTCAGTCTCCATCGATGTGTACCGCCGCAATTTGCAGGACGGTTACGTCGAAGAGCTCACCACCAAGATCAACGAGCGCACTGCCGGCTTCGAGGAAGTTCGTGCGTTGTTCCGTCAGGATCTGAAAGATCTTTCGGCGCAAGTAACCGCTGCATTGCCGAAGGCCAAGGACGCCGACACACGTGCTCACTTGAACGCCGTGAAGGACAACATCGCACGCGCTCTCGATCCGAAAATCCCGTTGACCGCGGAAACTGCACCAGCAGGCGGCGGTGGCCGTGGCGGCGTTCAGGACAATTCAATATTCAACGCCGATCCAGCAACGCTCGGTTGCTGGCCGGACTACACAATCACGTCAACCGTCGCAGGCAAAGGTGGACATCAGTAGTACGGAGCGAAGGAGGTAGGGGCGGGTCTGTGACCCGCCCGCCTCCAATCGCGCAACTACTACGCAATCGTTCCGTCATTCCCGTCCCATAACTCAAATCGCTCCGGTTTCAATGCCTCCGGATTCTCGTGATCAAACTCCCATCGCGCCGGATTCTCCCCAATGTACGCTTGTACCTTTTGCAATTCTTTCCCGTCGCGCACCACCCGCTCAAAATAATTGCGTTGCCACACAGGCTGGCCTTTAGTTCCGCGCTGGGAATTCATCTTCGAAGCAGAAAACGTTTTAAACGCCCGAATAATTGCGGAAACGCTGGAATTGCGGCGGGCGGGTCGCAGACCCGCCCCTACTTCGCCATCGCCATTCGCAGATTTTTCGATTGCTTTGGATTTCGGCGAATTCAATATCAGCAATCCATGAACGTGATTAGGCATTACAACAAACGCGTCGAGCTCGAGACCAACGTGATGATTGGGCAAATCAAACCACTGCTCTGAAACGATGCGACTCTCAAGGGAAGGAACAAGCACGCCTGAGGAAATTGAACCGAAGATTTCGCGCCGCTCAAACGCGCAGATCGTGACGAAATAAATTCCAGCGGACGAATAATCATATCCACGCCAGCGAATACTCCGCCGATCCGGCAGCCTAGAATCCGGCATACGTAGTGGCGGGTCTGCGACCCGCCCGCCTCCAATCGCGATTTTAAAAACAATTTGATTTGATGGGATTCTACAGCGGAATTTAATGTCCGAATATGTGAGCTTCTTTTTCCCGCACAGGTTCCGACGCTTCAGATTTGTTTTCCCGATTCATGCGGCTATAGAAACGGTGTTGGCAGGCCACGCAGCGGTACGGACGCCGGCCCACAATCGGCAAAATGGAACGCTCAAAAAAATTCCTGCGGTGGGAATGCACTATTTTATCGCTTGTACACGCGGGACAATGACTTCGATCCGAATCATGCATCTCTGCCTGCCTTCAAGGTGCAAGGGGTGCACCTTCCCTGCCGGTAAATTCAATCTAGCAACAAGCTACGCCACAAACAAGCATTGAATGGCGCACTCAGTTTGGATGCCGTTACCGCACAAATTTATTCGCTGCTCTCTGGAAGAAAGCTTGAATTTCAAGCTATGATGCGCGCACAAGGGGTGCATCCATGACGCAACGAATCATTCTTGCTGTGTTAACGGCAGCGGCGATTCTCGCAACGCCGTCGCCCACTTCACAACCCTCGCGAACTCTCATGCCCGGTGAACACATGTATCTTCTTGTCGCCAACAAAGCAGCGAACACTCTCGGCTTGATTAATCCCGATTCAGCCAAACAAATTGCCACCGTCGCCGAATCCGGATTCACCGCCCATGAAGTTGTAGCGTCTCCCGACGGAAAACTCGCCTTCGTTCCGATCTACGGAGACTCCGGCGTCGGAATGCCCGGTACCGACGGCAGCGCCATCGACGTCGTCGATCTCGAAACTCGCCGCACAATTCAAACCATCAAATTTGATCGTGGCGTGCGTCCTCACTGCGCAGTCATCGGACCAAAAGACGGCATGCTCTACGTGACCACCGAACTAAAACAGTCCGTCACTGTAATCGATCCGCACTCGCTCAAAATTGTCGGCGAAATTCCCACCGGCCAGCCCGAATCTCACATGCTCGCAATTTCCTCCGACGGAACGCGCGGCTACACCGCGAATGTCGGCCCCGGAACCGTCTCCGTGCTCGATATTGCAAATCGCAAGACGCTCCACGTAATAAAAGTCTCGAGTCACGTGCAGCGAATTTCAATTTCCACCGACGGAAAATGGGTCTTCACCTCGGACACGGAAAAACCGCGCCTCGCCGTAATCTCCACCGCGTCAAATAATGTTGAGCAGTGGATTGATTTACCCGACATGGGATACGGCAGCGCCGTAACTCCAAACGGCGCATTGCTGATCATCGCAATTCCGCATAAGAACAGCGTGGCGGTCATCGATCTGAAAACAATGAAGGTCTCGAAAGTTGTTGAGGTTGCCGCAAATCCGCAGGAAGTTTTAATTCGCCCCGATGGACAAATGGCCTACGTATCATGCATCAGCACCGGCCAGGTCGCCGCGGTCAACATCGGCGACTGGTCGGTAAAACTTATCGATGCCGGCAAAGGCGCCGACGGCTTAGCCTGGGCAAAATAAATTAAGAATTTCGCCGCCACAGGAAATCACAGTTTAGCGCGACATCTACGCGTTGCCGCTATTCGTCCGCCGGCTTGACGCGATTCGCTCTTCGCGCAACCTCCGCGCGTAGTGCCGCTTATTGCATCTTCCGCAGCGGTACGGACGCAGCGGTGTGAGCGCGAGAAACCATTGCTCCACGATTCCGTGTCTTCTGGATCGGCTTACTTCTGGTGAATGGCAAAACGGACAAAAATCTTGACGCGTGTTCCAGACGATCACTTGCAGGCCTCCCCCAAGAAGGGCCGCATCAGCGGGGAACTGTGCACGTCATTCTTACCACGGTCTTGTGTTAAAACAGTTTTAAAAGATTTGATGCCACGTCCACGAAACCTAACTGCGAGCACCGGAATAATCCACGAACAAAGAATCTTTGGCGCCTAAATCCCAGCGGCATCCAATGCGCCCGCTGGTTCGTGAGTCGTTATTTCTGGACGCATATGCAAAGCTTCTGCATAGCTGACCAGCGTCTCCAGGCTAAATTTGGAAATTTTCCCTCTCAGCAAATCGCTTACTCTCGGCTGCGATTCGTCCAGCATCCGCGCCAGTTCGGATTGCGAGCGATTCTTGGCATAGCGAATTATTTTTGAGTGCAACTGCGCTTTCATTCGCAGAGCCGCCGCTTCGCGCGGAGAAAATCCTAAATCGTTGAACACACTTCGCTCTGTTTTACGCACTTCTCTCCTCCTTTTTGTTCAGGGGTTTGTCCTTCCTAGCCCTTACAATATCGAACCGATCTTTGGCTAGGTTTAGATCGCGCAGTGAAGTCTTATTCGTCTTTTTATTGAAACAGTGCAACACGTATACCCATCCCGCGCGAGGGGCGTACAAGCGTCGATACCAAACCCCGAGATGTTCGTTACGCAATTCACTAATGTCTGGGGCGGACTTCCCCATTGGTTTGCTATCTAGCGTCTCTTCAAAGCTATCAAGCCGATGCAATTCAAGGCCGGCATCCTGTCTGGCCTCCTTCGGCCAGTCACGAATCCTTTTCTGGGAGTCTCCTTCCCATTTGATTCGTGTTTTCGAGCCCACGCTCGTCATGAAACAATTATATAGTTTTTATATAACTTGTCGAGAAGAATCGTTACTCCTGAAAATTCGGCACAAACTGACCTCTCTCGGCCGTTGTTTAAGGAATCGAATTTTACATTTCCAGTACAGCGGGTTGACGCGCTCTGCATATCCCCACTATAATGCTAAGTTCCAATGCAGGCAGGAGGACCGATGTACGCAGTGATTCGTAGTGGCGGCAAACAATATCGCGTTACCCCGGGCGACACCATCCGGGTCGAGAAGCTGGCCGGCAAGACCGGCGGCAAAGTCACCTTTGACGAAGTGCTGGCCGTCCACACCGACGAGCCGAAGTTTCTGAGTGGCGGAGACGCGTCAAAAGCCAAGGTCACGGCGAAGATCGTGCGCCACGTGCGCGGACCGAAGCTGCGCGTTCTGAAATTTAAGACCTGCGGCCAATACAAAATCTGCCGCGGCCACCGTCAGGACTACACAGCCGTACAGATTGGCGAAATCACACTCTAATATCGCTTTTACCAGGCGGAAGGAATCCAGTCATGGCACATAAGAAGGGCGGCGGCTCCAGCGTAAACGGCCGCGATTCACAGGGACAGCGACTCGGCGTGAAGCGCTTTGGCGGTCAGTGGGTGCATTCCGGCACGATTCTGAAGCGTCAGCGCGGCACCAAGCACAAGCCCGGAAAAAACGTCGCCAAAGGCAAGGACGACACGCTTTTCGCGCTCGTAAATGGCTTTGTTCTTTTTCAAGACAGAGGCCGAAGCGGCAAATTCATCAGCGTTGTACCGGGCGAAACAGCGGCATCGGCAACAGCCGCCAGCTAAATTTTTCTGATTCACTTGAATCGGAGCAAATTCTCCGGCGGTCCCGAAAATTTGGGGCCGCCTTTGTTTTTTCAGATGGAAGATATTGGGGTGACCAGCTGTGTTTGTTGATGAAGCTAGAATCCACGTAAAAGCCGGCGATGGCGGAAACGGGTGCGTCGCATTCCGTCGGGAGAAGTATGTTCCGCGCGGCGGCCCTTCCGGTGGCGACGGTGGACATGGCGCAAATATTTGGCTGGTGTGCTCCCAGCATGAGAATACATTACTGCGTTATCGATACAACCGTCTGTTCCGCGCAGATCGCGGACGTCACGGCGAAGGCTCGAATTGCACCGGCGTTAGCGGCGAGGACATGATTCTCGACGTTCCCATCGGCACAGTCGTCACCGACGAAAACACCGAAGAAGTGCTGGCCGATTTCACCAAGCCCGGCGATCGCGTGATGGTTGTAAAAGGCGGGCGCGGCGGACGCGGAAATCAACATTTCGCAAAGCCGTGGCATCAAGCACCGCGCGAACATGAACCGGGTGAACTCGGCGGCGAACGCGATTTGCGTCTCACGCTGAAACTGCTGGCGGATGTTGGTCTGGTCGGATTTCCAAACGCTGGAAAATCCACACTGATTTCCAGAATTTCCGCGGCGCGTCCGAAAATCGCCGATTATCCATTCACAACTCTCGAACCAGCGCTCGGCGTAGTTTCCGCCGAAGGAATTCCGAATAGCTCCAATGCCGGCGAACATCAACGCACTTTCGTCGTAGCCGATTTGCCGGGACTAATCGAAGGCGCTCACAAAGGCGTCGGCCTCGGCACAAGATTTTTGCGTCACGTTGAACGCACGCGATTGATCGCACATTTAATTGATACCAGCGACGCTTCGCAACGCGATCCCATCCGCGATTACGAAATTATTATGGGCGAGCTGGAAGCATTCAGTCCCGCGTTAATCGCCAAGCCGATGATCATCGTGGCCACAAAGTTAGACATGACGACAGATCGCACACGACTCAATGAACTGAGGGATTTTTGCAAAGCGCGCGGACTGGAATTTCATTCCATCTCCTCCGCCACCGGCGAAGGCATCAAAGAATTAGTGTTCGCAATGGCTGATGCGCTGGATAAATTGCCGCGTGCATTTCCAGACGCGCATGCGGATGAAGAATCGCACACCGAAAATTTCGCCGCGAGCGAAAATGTTGAGCACGCAGCAAATCCTGCGGAAGAAAATGAAGCAGCATCACGCGCAGGGCGCGAAGAAGAAGACCGCTGACAGTTTTGCGGCGGGTTCGGGTACAATGCGCGCACAATTTGAATGAGCCACACTCGTCCTAAGCCGCCGCAATCCGTTGCTCTCTACGGCGGGTCGTTCGACCCGATTCATTCCGGACACTTGGCTGTTGCACGATCCGCGCTAAAACGTTTTGCGCTCGACCGCATTTATTTTATTCCGTCGGGAATGCCTCCGCACAAACATCGAAGAAAATTGGCCGCATTTCCGCATCGCGTTGCGATGGTGGCGCTGGCCTGCGCGGATAATGACGAATTTGTGCCATCACTCGCCGAAGCGGGCCAAGATCTCGGTGGCCATGAAATATCTTATTCCGTGGATACGGTCAGACATTTCCGGCATCAATTGCACGCTCACGAGCATCTGTATTTTATTATGGGCGCGGATCAGTTCCTGGAAATCGCCACATGGAAGGATTACGAAACGCTCCTCGGATCCTGCGATTTCATCGTGGCAAACCGGCCGGGATTTGATATTGGTATGCTGCGCTTGGTGATTCCGCCGGAATTATTGGGGCGCCACAAATCCAGCGCCGCGCCGGAAGATCCGGAAGCGATTGCGTTGCGCAAAACAACGGTGCATCCTTTAACCACGGTTTCCAGCCATGTTTCGGCGACGGAAATCCGGCGAAGAATTCGGCACGGAGAATCAATCAGCGGACTTGTGCCGCCGCGAGTGGAGGATTACATTCACAAACAGGCCCTGTACAAGTGAAAGCGGAAACCCTGAAACCAGAACTGCGCTGCGCGATTGACGCCGCGCACAACAAAAAAGCAGGCAGCGTAACGCTGCTCGATTTGGACGGCCTCGGCGCGTTCACTGGATATTTTCTAATCTGCACTGGATTCAGCGAACGTCAGGTTTCGGCCATCGCTTCGGAAATTGAAGACCAGTTGCATTTGCTCGGCGTTCGCATTCGGCATCGCGAAGGCGGAAACGAATCCGAATGGGTTTTGCTGGATTACGGAAATTTTCTAGTGCATGTTTTCACGGAACGCGCGCGAATGTTTTACGATCTGGAAAGATTGTGGCGCTCCGCCAAACGCACAGAATTTGTGGATCCCGCAATCGGCGCGCATAGCTCTGCGATTGACTCAGCGGCGCGGTCCGCAGAAAGAAATTCAGAAGGCAATTCACACGAGCGTTCGGAGGAATCCGCTTAAGTATGTCGTCTGTTCCCACTCCACTTGCTTCGCAAATCGGATGGATCGCGTTTGATCCCGCTTCGCTGCGCGTGTTGGAGATGGCGCAAAAAGTTGCGCCGACTGCGACGACTCTTTTAATTACTGGTGAAAGCGGATCTGGAAAAGATCATCTGGCGCGATTGATTCACGAACTTGGTCCGCGTCATGACGCGCCATTTCTAAAAATCGATTGCGCAAGTTTGCCGCAAGAATTGGTGGAATCGGAATTATTCGGCCACGAACGCGGCGCGTTTACCGGCGCCGTGGAAAGAAAATTAGGACGTTTCGAGCTTTCTTACGGCGGAACAGTTGTGCTGGATGAAGTAGCGGCTTTAGTTCCAGGGATACAATCAAAATTGATGCGAGTTCTGGAAGACCACACTTTTGAGCGTCTTGGCGGAACAGAAACTTTGACGCTCGACGCGCGATTGATTGCGCTCACGAACGCAGTATTGCCGCAATTAATTGCAGCGGGGCGGTTCCGCGAAGATTTATATTTCCGGCTAAATGTTGTGAGCATTCACATTCCTCCGTTGCGCGAACGGCCAGCAGATATTGTGCCGCTCGCCGAACTTTTATTGGCTCGGCTTGCTGCTGTTCATAATCGAATCGGCGCGCAATTTTCTGACGACGCGAAACAAGCGTTGCTTGCTTATTCCTGGCCGGGAAATATTCGCGAAATGAAAAACGTGATCGAGCGCTCGCTGGTGTTCGGAAAAAATAAAGATGGCGCAATCGGAGTGGAAGATTTGCCGGAAAATGTTCGCGCGTCACTATCCGGACCTTCGATGGCGGTATCAAGATTAAAATCGCTGGAAGATATTGAGAAGGACGCGATTATCGGAACGCTGGAAGCAACGCACTACAAAATTACGAAGGCCGCGCAAATTTTGGGGATCAGCAGAAAAACTCTTCTGGACAAACGCAAGCGTTACGGACTGGAATGAAAATCCAGCTGGTAATGCTGGGCAAAACTCGCCGCGCCGAATGCCGCACAATGCTCGATGACTACGCCGGCCGAATTCGCCGATACGCCGAAATTGAGTTACTGGAGTTACGCGAGGATTCCGCGGCGCTGAAGCGGTTGGAATTTCCTTCTGGTGCAACTGTTGTGCTTCTTGATGCGGCGGGAAAAGAATACACGTCTGGCGAATTTGCGAAATGGCTTGGACGAGAACGTGATCGCGGAGTCCGCGAAGTGATTTTTCTTTGCGGCGGAGCGGAAGGATTTCCCGAGGCGTTGCGGGCGCGGGTGAATGCTAAAATTTCACTCTCGTCACTTACGATGCCGCATGAACTAGCGCGAGTGATGCTGGCGGAACAAATTTATCGGGGGTTTGCGATATTGGCGGGGCATCCATATCCGAAATGAAGCAGATCGCGGGTGGGGGCAAGCTGAAAAAGTGCATTATAGTGCAGTTTTTGTGGTGTAAAGCATGGTGGAAATGTGCGGGTAGATTGACGGCGTTTGAGTTGGCCTAGAGTAGAACGGGGTGTGCGGCGTGGCTGCGCGGGCGTCACAGGTTGAAGCCTGTGCTACTTAAGTCCTTTATTTGCATAACGATCGACCACAGATCGCTGTAAGTCCTTTATTTGCATATACATTGCAAAATAGGGTGGGGGGTAGGGGTAAGCACAAAATTGAGAAATAATGTGTAAGTGCCTTGTAGCCAGGATGTTAGGGGCGGCGAAATTCGGATTATCGAAATGCAGAGTGAGTCCAGTTAACATATTCGCTGTGGAAAAGGGCTTCTTTGGACGGGGATCGTCGGTAGGAGAAGCGTAGTTAACTTGACGTTTGAGGTGCGTGGCTTCAGTATTTGTCAGGATTTCTGATGTTGTTTTTTTCTGCGTAGGGAATTTCATTCATGCCAGAAGAAAAAGGATTGCTGATTATTTACACGGGACCCGGCAAGGGCAAGACGACTTGCGCGCTGGGTACGGCGTTTCGGGCGGTGGGGCAGGGACTGCGCGTGCTGATGGTGCAGTTCATCAAGGGTTCGTGGCACTATGGCGAGCTGGACGCCGCGAAAATGCTGGGCGACGATAAATTTGAGATTCGTCCGATGGGCCGCGGATTTGTGAAAATTGGCGGCGCGGAAACCGACCCGGAAGATATACGATTGTGCGAAGAAGCGTGGCGATTTGCCGTGGAACAAATGAACGGCGGCAAATATGATTTGGTGGTG
>DASYNR010000131.1:0-4303 GCA_036008485.1 Candidatus Acidiferrales bacterium
GCGGACGGAACAGTCCAAGAGCAGGACACGTCGAAAACGAGGCAAGTGCTCGATCCGCGCGTTGCGTACCTGGTGACGAACGTAATGGAGGACGTGATTAATCGCGGCACAGGCGCCGCGGTGCGCTCGATGGGATTCACGATTCCGGCGGCGGGGAAGACGGGCACGTCAAAGGACGGATGGTTCGCGGGCTACACTTCCAATTTATTGTGCGTGGTATGGGTCGGATTCGACGACGACCGCGATTTGGGATTGACCGGCGGATCCTCGGCGGCACCAGTATGGACGGAATTCATGAAGCGCGCCGTAACGCTGCCGGCATACAGCAATACCGACACGTTCATTCCGCCGCCGGGAATTGTGACCGTCAAAATTGATTCCGAAACATTGCTTCTGGCGACGCCGGATTGTCCGGTGACGCGCGACGAGGTTTTCATCGAAGGAACGCAGCCGACGCAATATTGTACGAAACATGGCGGAGTTACCGAGAAAGTTGGCTCGTGGCTCTCGCGAGTATTTGGGAAGAAAAAGGGTCCACCGTAATCCGGAACGGGAACCGAATTTCGGTGGCCGGTGTCCAACTTGGAAGAGCGAGGCGAGTGGATTCCTTTCACGTCAGACGCAAAAGAAAAAGGAGTTCATTGGCCGAGTTTTTTGCTATTGTTATGCTCAACGAAAGCGAGTGGTTGGGTGGGCGAGGCAAAACGCATTTCCTGGAGGTCGCCATGAGAAAAGCATTAGTGGCGTTCGTGATTTTAAGTTTGGCTGGAGTTGTTTCCGCGCAGCAGTTTCCTGATAGTTCCCCGTCGAATGCAAATCAAGCGGTAGGAGTTTCGCCGGAGAATTCCGCGCGCGAGGCGGCGCTGGAGCACGCGGCGCTGGACATGATTCACAAGGACTACGCGGGCGCGGCGGATATCTACAAAGATTTACTGCGCGAAACGCCCAATGACGGTGTGACCTGGAACCGGCTGGGCATCGCGTATCACCAGCAGTCACTGCTGGGCGACGCGCTGAAGTGCTACGAGCGCGCAACGAAAGTGGACAAGAAAAACGGCGACGGCTGGAATAACGTGGGAACCGTTTACTTCCAGGAAAAAAAGTTTGCGAAGGCAATTCGCGCGTACAAAAAAGCGATTGGGCTGAACGGGAACCGCGCGACGTTCTACGGGAATATCGGCATCGCGTACATGAACGAAAAGAAAGTTCCCGAAGCGATGGAATCTTTCCGGACCGCCGTGAAATTAGATCCCGACGTGTTCAATGAGTCGGCCAGCTTCGGGACGGTGCTGCAAGACCGCAGCGTTGGAAACCGCGGAATGTTTTTCTTCATGATGGCCAAGTCATTCGCGACTGCGGGAAATGTGGAGCGCTGCGTTTATTATCTGCGGAAATCGCGCGACGAAGGTTACGCGGATTTCGGCAAGGCCACGACGGACCCTGGATTTTCAAGCGTGCTGTCGAATCCGGCCGTGAGGGAATTGCTGGGATTGCCGGAGCTGCCGGGGCCGCCGAGTACGCCGTCGAAGGGAATTTGACGGACACGGCATTCACAGATTTTGACAGCTGGATCTTGCTTCGATTGACTCTCGACGAAACTATCGCGGAGCAAACGCAATTGTTTCGCTGAAGTTCTCTGGGATTATGAAAACTTCACGTACCAGGATATATGTTGGTGTAACTATTTTCCTGCCGATTTTCTGTCTGGCGATGCCACAGCATAGTTCCGCGCAGCAATCGCCGGATCCATTCAAGGACCCCGCTACGATCACGAAGGCGACGAGCGAATGGCTGAATGGAAAAATGTCCTCGCCCGGCGTGGGCGTGGAAATAAAAGAGGTTGATAGGTCGACAGATGGTGGGCAGTTGAAGGTGCAGTATCACGCGATCGTCACAGGCGCGCCGAAGGATCAGACGTATTCGCTGTTGACGTGGCCAATCAATGTGGCGGGTCCAGCGAAGCAGATGGAAGGACTTTCGATTTTGGAAAACGGCGTTGTGGCATGCGCGGGACGAAAGCCGGGCCAGTGTGGCGAAAAAGAACAGCCGGATGATCCTGTGGAATTTACGTTTATGCCCGGCAAAGGCGAAGTGTTTCGGTTGGCGCTGATTTCCGCCGATGGGAAGTGGAAAATATTTTTTGCGATGGTGCCCGATCCAATTATTAAGACGGATAAGGGTTGCAGTCTGGAAGTGATTCGGTTGACGCCGAAGTTTGAACTGACGTTGGTGCGCGCGAAAGGATTTCAGCCGAATGAGGATTTAGTGTTCAGTTCAAAATCGTATGATGAGTCGCACGTAATCAAAGCGAAGGCTGATGCGAGCGGAGAATATCGGTCGGCGCTGCTGCCGGTGGTGAAAGATCACGCGAATGGGACAACCTCGATGCAATTGAAAGGAGCGAGTTGCGCGCCGGAGCTCTCGTTTGATTGGGCTAGATGAAACCGCCGCCGCAGAAGCGTAGTTACAAATCCGCGGAAGAGAACTAGAATATCCTTACAATGAAATTTAAGTTCCTGCTACGACTGCGGGAGACTGGGATCGCGCTGGCGATTCTTGCCGCTACCAGTGCGCCGATTTTTGCGCAGAACGCGGCGGCGAAAAATTCCGCGGCGAATGGTGCGGCCGCACACACCGAAACTGTCGTGGTATTTCCATTTGAAAATGTTGCGAGCGATCCGTCGAAGGACTGGATGGGCGAAGGACTTTCTGAGCTGACTACGGATTCGATGGTCGGACACGGGCCGGTGGTTTTTACAAGAGATGAACGGCTGGCGGCGCTGGAAAAATTGGGATTGCCGACGTATTCGCGATTCAGCCGCGCGACGATGATTAAGATTGCGGGAGAAATTGACGCTGACTATGTGGTGTTCGGCGAATTTACTCCTGACGGTACGAATCTGCATGTGAGCGCGCGGGTGTTACGAGTGAGCCCGCCGAAACTTTCGGAGCCTTTTGCAGAATCGGGCACGATGGATTCGGTCGCGGAAACTGAAGCGCGAGTTTCCTGGCGCATTTTGTGCTCGATACGAAGTTCGATGGACGCGAACGCGCATTGCGACGCAGCGTGGCCGGAGCTTCAACAACAAGTGAAGACGGTTGCGCACGTGCGCGCGGATTCGCTGGAATATTTTGTGCGCGGATTGCTGGCGGCGGATGACGAGACGCGTTTGCGAGACTTGCGCGAGGCTTCGCGATTGGATCCGAGCTGGGATGAGCCGCTGGTGGCCATCGGGAAAATATTTTATGACCGGCGCGATTGCGAATCGGCGGTGGGATGGTTTGCGAAAGTTTCGGCGACGAATGCACACAGTGCCGACGCGGGATTTTATACCGGCGTGTGTCAGTTGCTGCGCAATGATCCGGTGCATGCGGAAATAACATTTTCTGGATTGCTGGCGCGCGCGGGAAATGGGCCGGTGTATCCGGGTATTATCAGCAATCTGGGCACGGCGCGTCTGCGGCAAACCAGATATAAGGATGCGGCGGCGGATTTCGATCGCGCGCAAAAAATTGATCCGGGCGAGCCGGACTATTGGTTCAATTTGGGGCTCGCGCAATATTTAATTTCCGATTGGGCGGAATCGGCGCGCGCTTTGCGTGAAGTGGTGCGGTTGCAGCCGGACGCGGAAGACGCGCGGGCGTTGCTAATCGCGGCGCTGGATCACGGGGGGAACACGGATGAAGCGAACGCTCTGCGGCAAAGCGCGGCCGCCGATACTGCGGCGGATCCGCCGGACGCGAATATTCCACACGATCCGGCGCGGCTTCCTCAACACGACGTAACGAAGATGAGCGTGACTTCGCTGGCGAAATTGGCGCGAGTTAGAATGGGAATGAGCACGGAGGCGGGGCGATGACGACTTCGCGAGGAAAGGGAATCGATTTTATTTTGAAGAAATTGCGTACGGCGGGTGCGCTTGGAATTTTGGCGTTGATGGTTTTGTGGATTGGCGGAGTTGCTCGCGCCGGTCAAAGCGCGGCAGCCGCGAATGGCGCGACGCCGCATGTCGTGAAATTGGTGATTGATGGCGAGATCGAGCCGATTCTTGCGGAATATTTGGATGCCGGACTGGATCGCGCGGCGGAAGAGCACGCGGGTCTGGTGTTGATCACGATGGATACGCCGGGCGGCCTGAGCGACTCGATGGAACAAATCATCCAGCATATTTTGCGTTCGCCGGTTCCCGTCGCAATTTACGTTGAGCCTGCTGGCTCGCGCGCTGCGTCAGCTGGATTTTTTATTTTGCTTTCCGCGGATGTGGCGGCGATGGCGCCGGGAACGCACACAGGAGCGGCTTCT
>DASYNR010000132.1:0-4029 GCA_036008485.1 Candidatus Acidiferrales bacterium
CCGGACGATGGCCACTATTCCCACTCCTACCTTATTCCCCAACGTCCCGCTCCACCGGGACAAGCCCACGGCTTCGCTACCACCGAAGCTTGCTGCCGACCTTGTCGGCATCGCCCGCCTCGCCGCTGATTCACCTTGCGCCGAAACCAAGCGCGGCACGGAATATTTTTTGCTGCCCGTGCGTTCAATTCTAAATTCTTGCGATTCAAAAAGAGTTCCGTTCCCCTGGACGATTAATCCTTATCGTGGATGCGAATTTGGCTGCCGCTATTGCTACGCGCGCTACACGCACGAATTCATGGAACTGGACGGTTCTGATTTCGAGCGGAAAATTTATGTGAAAGCGAATGCCGGGCCGATTGTTTCGCGCGATCTAGCGGAAAAGCATGTTCCTAGTGAGCATATTGCGATTGGATCCGCTACCGATCCTTATCAGCCGGCGGAACGCGAATTCGGTGTTACCCGAGCGGTGCTGGAGCGGATTGCCGAACGGCAGGGGCTGAGCGTTTCCATCACGACGAAATCGGATCAAGTTGTGCGGGACATCGATCTTCTGAAACGGATATCCGCGCGCTCGTCGCTTACTATTAATGTAACGATTGTTACGCTGCGCACTCGATTGGCACGAATGTTGGAACCGCGCGCGCCTCGGCCGGATTTGCGATTTGCGGCGGTGCGGAAGTTGCGAGAGGCAGGGCTTGCGGCCGGTGTTTTTATGATGCCGGTGCTGCCGGGTCTTACGGATAGCGATCCGCATTTTGAACGCATGGCGTATGCCGCGAAAGACGCTGACGCACAATGGTTTGCAGCGTCCGCGCTTTTTCTGATGCCTTCGGCCGCGAAGGAATTTCTGCCGTTTATTGAGGAGAAATTCCCGCGCCTCGCAAAACGTTACAGCGAATTTTATAGCCATGCGGCTTATCCACCGGATGTTTACCGGCGCGAAGTTTCTGAACGGCTTGCAAAAGTTCGCGCGAAGTATGGATTGGGAAGCCGGCCGCAAGCGCCGTTTCGCCCGGAAAGCGATACACAACTTTCGTTTTCACTCGGTGATACACAGCCACCGCTTTCGACTTCATGGCGGAATTCGATCTCGTAGCCGAAATCAAGTTTCTGACTGAAGTCAAATTCACTCGCAGGATGAAAATTCCATGAGAAGAAATCACGCAGTGACTGGTAGATGGATTCGCATCGTCGCGGTAGTGCTGGGAATTTTGTGCGTGCTGGGCGCGGTGCCTCGGCGAGAGGGTTCGACGCGAGCTAAGACGGTGGAAACTTCGGCGGCGCGCTGAAATTGCAAACGGAAATTCGACGCGGCGGAATCCCCGTCTAAGGAACGATTATTCGCGGCGCTTCTGGAGCTGACGCCGCTACTGCCTTCGGGAATTGCCCTCGCAGAAATTCCAGATATGCACGCGATTTTGGGCGCCCGTTTGTTTGCTGCCGGCCTACGCGCAGCAGGAAAACGAGAAACAGGAAAACGTCAGCATCTTTTAGATGCGCCGGGCCGCCCTGCTTTGCCAGTTGCTGCTTGAAATCTTCGATAAATTTATCCAGCGCTACGTAAATCGCTTGCGGAGGCCCGCCGGCCGGCGGTTTTTCGTAATAAATTCCTGAGCCGAGTGTGCGGAATTTTTCCGCCAGCGCCTGCAAAGCAGCGATCACGTCTGTGTCATTAGCCGATGGATTTTCGGAAGCGCATTTTAGAATTGCAAACGCCAAGCCGGAAACGAGCGAACGATTCAGGTGAATCAAATCACGCGGGACTTCCACGTCCGGAAATGGAACTTCGGAAACGGGCAGCGGCTTATTTTGCTTTAGCTCGTAGCGGTGAGCGGCGATTAAGTAGCTGCAATCTACCGGACAATCGATCGTGACTTCGCGCTCGGTACCGCAGCACACGGCGCAAATTTTTTCTCCTTTGGCGGGACAAAATCGTTCGGCTTTTCGCTTGCTGCAGATCGGGCAGAGCATATTCCTTGTCACTCCCAAACGCAGACGGCCCCGGCTATAAGCGGGGCCGTCTGCAAAATCTCAATCAATTGTTAAAAGTTATTTCGGTTTATTGGCGGAATCGTTTCGCGGCGAGTGCTGCGTCAGCGTATCCAATAAATCTTTCGCAGCGAGCGGCGGGGGCATGGAGTTCATCAACACCAGATCCCGAGCACGCACCATTTTCCCGTAGAGTTGAGCATTGGCATCCTCATCCGGGCGCAACGTCGAACCTTCCAGCGAAATGCCGGCGAATAATCCACGCGAGCGCGAATACGAAAGCACTTCGGCGCGCATGCTTGTGTCCGTATCGGCTTCAGCGGTGCGGCCCTTCGGGCCCGCAGCGGCGGTTGCGTCCGCGCCGAGCTTCACTTTATTTTCCAGAATCGCGCGAGCGCCGCGATCGTTCATCACCAAAAGAACTAAATCCGTTGCCGATGCGCCGCCTTGAAAGCCGATACTTCCGCCTTCCATCGCCATCATCGTAGGAGATCCCCACGGGCCGTCAAATCGCGGGCCGCTGCGGCAGGTCATCGCGCCGCGTCCGTAGGTGCCACCACCAATGAACGCAACTTTCAAGACGCTGGGCATCACGATCACGCATTCAGCTTTGTCCAATAGGTTTTGGGGAATGTTGTCAGGCACATTCAGAATTTCATGGATAGCGGTGCCGCAATCCATCAGGCGATCTTCAGCCTTGTCTTTATCCGAGCCAATCACGGGCAGCGCGGCCAGGGCAAACGCCGCAGCAAGAGCTATCGCTTTTCGCATTCGTATCCTCCGAAGTGGGATGGGCGCATTGATGATAGTGCTTCCCGCGCACGCACGCAACTTCGCCAACTTCGTTCGCGCGTGCGGCGAGCGCTGTATAAAGAAGCGTTACTCCAGTAAGAATCAAAATGCGGATGATTGGTTGGCCAACGTTGATGGCGCCTGCCGCATTGACGTGCTCGACGGAAACCGATAGCTTCGAGTTGAAACTTCTTGAAATGGGAGTTGAGATTTCCGAGGGAATTGACAGTCCGTGACACGGAAAATAAAGCGTTTGAATCCACGAAAATTATTCACGCTGATCTTTATTGCGGCTGCGATCGTGTTGCCCGCCGGCGCGCAGACTTCGGCGCACCGCGCAAAAACTTCGCCAGTACCGGCTTCCGCATCGCGCGAGCGGGCCGGAGTTGCGGCGTTTCGCGCGAAGGTGGAGAAAATTCTTGGCGCGGCGGATGTGAATCGCGGGTACTGGGGAATGCTTGTGGAGGACGCCGACAGCGGCGAAGTGCTTTATTCGCTGAACGCGGATCGATATTTTTTGCCGGCGTCGAATGCGAAATTATTTACGGCGGCGCTGACGCTGGCGACGCTTGGCTCGGATTATTGTTTTCACACCACTATTGAGAGCCGCTCGGCTGCTGATGCTGATGGAGTGATTCACGGAGATTTAGTTCTTGTTGGGCGCGGCGATCCGAATCTTTCCAACCGAGTTTTTCCGTTTGCGAAAAAGGCGGAACGTGACGGGCCACCAGAAAAAATTCTTGCGGAACTTGCCGATGCGGTTGTGGCGCGCGGAGTGAAGAAAATTTCGGGCGATGTGATTGGCGATGACAGTTATTTCGCTGGCGGCGCATATCCTTCGGGCTGGGCGATTGACGATATGTTGTGGAGTTACGGCGTGCCGGTTTCGGCGCTGGAAATTAATGACGGAGTATTCTTTCTGGAGCTGCATGCCGGCGAAACTGCCGGAACACCCGCTACATATGCTGTTGCGCCTTCGACGAATATCTATCAGATCAGAAATGAAGTTGTGACCGGAGCGAAAGGTTCGGCGCAGAAACTTTCTGTCTCGCGGGAACCGGGCTCTACTTTAATAATTGTGAGCGGGTCGATGCCGGTTGGCGCGCAACCGCATTCGATGGCGATTGCCATTGATCGGCCGGCCGAATTTGCGGCGGAGTTGTTGAAGAATTTGTTGGAGGCGCGCGGAGTTGTGGTCGAAGGCAATGCGCGGGCGCGGCATACGGGGGATGAGGGAGCTTGGTA
>DASYNR010000133.1:0-9620 GCA_036008485.1 Candidatus Acidiferrales bacterium
CGACTTATCGTTTTTGAAATTGTGCGCGATGCGTTGCAGCGCTTCCATGCAAGCATCACTGGGCGACATCCCCTTGCGCATCATTTCAACAATCGTGTGCGCGCCGCAAACGCGAATATTTTCTTCGCCGCGTCCGGTTGAGCCCGCAGCGCCAACTTCGTTATCTACATAATTTCCCGCGCCGATAATCGGCGAATCGCCAACTCGCCCGGGAATTTTCCACGCCATTCCAGAAGTAGTTGTGGTGCCGGAAATATCGCCCTTTTCGTCAACCGCCAAACAGTTGATCGTGCCCGTCGGCGGATGCATCACCACCTGTCGGTACCACGCTTCCAGTTCCCTTTTTTCCGGCGTGTCCAGATTTTCGGCTGTGGCTGGATAAGTCCAGTTCGGACTGTCAATTCCCGGCGCCCAGAATTGCGATGACTTCGCCTTCCAGCGTAACCACGCCTCGCGCGATTTCGGAGTCAGCAAGTCCATCGGCTCGAATCCTTCGGCAATGGCGAAACGTGTTGCGCCGTCGCCGACAAGAAAAATGTGGTCGGTTTTTTCCATAATGCATTTCGCTACGAGCGCCGCATTTTTTACTTTCTTCAGCGCGCCAACCGCCCCCGCGCGTCTCGTCGGCCCATGCATCACTTGCGCGTCCAGTTCCACTTCGCCGTCTTCGTTCGGAAGCCCGCCGTAACCAACCGAGTTATCGTTCGGATCATTTTCCACTTCGACAACTACCGCGAGAACCGCATCCAGCGTGTCTCCACCCTTTTTCAAAACGTCCATTCCCTTGTCGAGGTGCTGAAATCCATTCGCGGCAACCACAATCAGTGGACGCGTACCTTTCGCCGAAGTAGCCTGCGCTGCAATAGGTTCACGCACATCTCCGTGTGGTTTCGCATCATCCACGGCCGGATGCGCCGCGCCAAATAACTTTTGCGCGCTCGCAGCAACGCCACCCGCGAGTGTTGTCAGAAAAAATTTACGTCGTGACCAATCGTTCATTCGTGCTCCTAAACTAAGCAAGAAAATTCGCGCTATTCTTCAACGAGCGGCAGGAAATATTGCGTGCCTTTCACCGGCTCCTGAATACGGCGCAGAAGTTGCTGCAAATCCTCGTTGCTCGCCACGAAATCAATTTCCGAAGTATTTACGACCAGCAAATCGCTCGCCGTGTAGTGAAAGAAAAAATGTTCGTAAGCGCGCACCACTTCATTTAAATATTCCGGCGAGATTCGCGATTCGGCATGCGCTCCTTTTTTAGCGATGCGTGCGCGCAGCACTTCAGGCGTGGCCTGCAAATAAATCACCAAGTCCGGCTTGGGCATTTCGGCGGCGAGCGATTCGTAATAGCGCTCGTACAATTTCAATTCCTCGTTATCCAGATTCAGATACGCGAACACTTTGTCTTTTTCAAAAAGAAAGTCAGCCACCACCGCGCCGGAAGAATCGGGAATCTCCGCTTCGCGCAACCGGCGCTGGCGTTCCCACAAAAAATACATTTGGGCGGCAAACGCCGCGCCGCGTTGCTCTTTGTAAAATCCCGCGAGAAATGGATTGTCTTCGCAATCGAAAACTCGACGCGCGTGCATGCGGTCGGCAAGCACTTGCGCGAGCGTGCTTTTCCCCACGCGAATGGGACCTTCAACGACAACATAGCGTGGAGCTTTGAACGCGGGAACGGGTTTCAACTTCTTTGCAGTGGCTGGCATCGCGCGGAATTATAGCAACAAAGACGGGCGTTGCGGTACGTAAGCCTGTCTCAAGAAACGCCGCAAGCAAAACTGCGCTAAGCGCGCGAAGTTACACGCGCGGTAGCGCCCGCCATCGGACGCAATCTCGCCGTGAAATGACGCAACGTCGGCGCTTGCTCGATTAATTCCAATCCGCGAATTTCCGAGCGGCGGCGCCAAACGTCCAGAATCACTTCGACGGCGTAATCAATATGGCTCTGCGTATAAACGCGACGCGGAATCGCCAGGCGCACCAAATCCATTTTCGCATTTTCACCGAACATCAGCGCGCCGATTTCCACAGAGCGGATTCCGCCTTCGATATAAAGTTCTCCGGCCAGCGCCACACCCGGAAATTGAGCAACCGGAATGTGCGGTAGAAATGCGCGTGCATCAATATAAATTGCGTGTCCGCCCGGCGGCTGCACAATAGGAACGCCCGCATCCGAAATATGTTTGCCGAGATACGCGGTGGATGTAATTCGGTAATTTAAGTAATCCTCTTCCAGCGCTTCATTCAATCCGACTGCAACTGCTTCCAAATCGCGTCCGGCAAGTCCGCCGTAAGTTGGAAATCCTTCGGTAAGCATCAGCAAATCTTTTTCACGGCGCGCCAGCGCATCATCGTTCGTGCACAAAAATCCGCCAATGTTCGCCATGCCGTCTTTTTTCGCGGACATGGTGCATCCATCGGCATAACTAAATGTTTCGCGCGCAATATCCCGCGGAGTGCGATCCGCGCAGCCCGATTCGCGCAGCTTAATAAAATAGGAATTTTCCGCAAAGCGGCACGCGTCAATGTACAAAGGTATTCCATAGCGCACGCAAATCTGTTTCACTTCACGGATATTCGCGAGTGACACCGGCTGTCCGCCGCCGGAATTATTTGTAATCGTCAGCATCACCAGCGGCACGCGATTCTTTCCGACCCGCTCGATCAACTCAACCAGCCTCGCCGTGTCCATATTTCCCTTGAACGGATGGATCAGCGCCGGCTCGAGTGCCTCACGAATCGGCAGGTCCACGGCTTCCGCGCCAACGTATTCGCAATTCGCGCGCGTCGTATCGAAGTGCGTGTTGTTCGGAACCACGTCGCCCTTCTTGCACATCACACTAAACAAAATTCGCTCAGCGGCACGCCCCTGATGAGTGGGAATCACGTGTCGAAATCCGAAAATGGCCTGCACCGAATCTTTAAAACGCGTGAAGCTCGGCGAGCCTGCGTAGGATTCATCTCCGCGCATAATCGCCGCCCATTGCGCGGTTGACATCGCGCCGGTTCCGGAATCCGTCAGCAGATCAATCAGAATATCTTCTGAGGCCACCAAAAAAAGATTCCATCCCGCGGCTTCCAACAATTTGCGCCGCTCTTCATTCGTGGTGCGGCGAATCGGCTCAACGGATTTTATGCGGAATGGCTCGATGATGGTTTTGACGGGCATACGAATAGTTTACTCCCACTCTTTACGCGCGGGCGGCGCAGTTTGGTTCAAGCCGCGCCACACGAACCACGCAACGATGCCAAGCATCCCTAACCATCCAATCACTCGCATCGTGGAAGCGATTTGCGTGTCGTGCGCCAGTACTCCCAGCTTGCCGAATAAATAATTCCAATCGTGAATCACATCATCGCCGCTTCCTACCGTAAGCAGCGGCAATTCTCGCGCGCGTGCATCTGCCATGTAAGTTGCGATTGGCCCAAATTGCTCAAAGAAAAAGAACATGCAGAATGTGACGCCCTGCGGCTGCCGCCGAAATACAAAATAAATTGCCAGCATCGCCGGCGCGGCAAGCTGCAAGAATGTTCCGCCCGCCACCGAAATAAATTCGCCGAACCATCCAAAAATAATATGCCCGCCTTCGTGCACAGGAATAAAAACGAGATCCATATATTTTGGAAAATTGCCGCCGGACATTAATTCGTAAAGAACAAATGCGTAAAAAATCGACCAGCCGGTGAGCGCATAGCGTGGCACCGGCTGCCAGTCGTCTTCCAGCGCGCCCAGAAACGGCAGCCGTTCCGTCCAGGATTCAGGCAGCATCACAATTGAATTTTTCCCTCATAAGGCCGGCGCAAACCCTCGCTACCAACTCTTCGCCAGTACGGCAAGAATTTTCGCGAGCCCGTCAAGATCGCGCGTGTCAATCACTTCGCCCGGGGAATGCGAATACCGCAATGGCCATCCCAATCCAATATCAATCGTGCCGTATGGAAGAAACACTGACCCATCATTTCCGCCACCCGTGATTCCAAGTTGCACCGGAATATTATTTGCCTTCGCCATTTTCACAACGCGGTCCGCATATTCGCGTGGCGTGATATTGGAATTGTCCACCGCGCGAACTACAAATCCGTGGCCGATCTCCGTATCCGCGAAACGCTTTGATTCGAGCGGCGAATCCGAACTCACAAACGTGTCAATCGCGAAAACAAAATCAGGAGCGCGTCCATCCGCGGCCATTTTCTTCGCGGCCGCGCCTGCACCCAAAAGTCCAAGCTCTTCACCAGTGGAAAAAATAAATGTCACATCGCGTCCCGGCAGCGAAGGCCCTAATTCCCAAATCGCGGCAATCGCCGCGGAACATCCAACGCGATCATCGAAGCTCCGCGCGGTTGCGCGCCGTCCCAACAGCGGACGATATTTTTTTGGAATCGTAATGTAGTCTCCGATTTTATCGCCAGCTTTAATCCCAAGTTTTTGCACTTCTTCTGCGCTTCGCGCGCCGACGTCTACAAAACGCGCTCCACCTCCGGCTCCGCCTCGGCCGCCGCCAGCAGGCGCGCCTTCCGTTGGTGCGCCGCCACCAGCAGCCAGTGCGGCCGCTGCACCTCCAGCCGCAGCCCCGCCGGCAGGCGGACGCAAAATAAATCCATTCGCATTCCATCCGTCCGGCAATTCCATAACGCCCGGCACATCTCCATTCGGCGTATGAACCAGCAAAGTGTGCGCAATAAAATATTCGATAATTCCGCCGCCGCGCGTTACAACTCGTAATCGCCCGTCCGGTTCGATGCCGCTCACTTCAAATCCAATTTCATCCATGTGAGCTACAACAGCAATGCGCGGAGTTTTTGAATCCTTCGACGCCGTGCCCAGATGCACCCACAAATCGCCGGACTCATCCGTTTCTGTTTTCGCCCACGGAGGCAGCAACCGCTTCACCGTTTCGCGAACATCGGTTTCGTGATAGCCAACGCCGTAACTTTCCACCAGCGTCGAAACCATTTGCACCGGCGTCTCCGCCGTTTTTACCTGAGCAGGAATCGCCGGACGCGCCAGCAACTCCGTCGCATGTGCGACCGGTTTCGTTTCCGCGCTGCCGCCCGCATAAACTTCCAGCAATTGCGTCAGCGCAACCAAATCGTCTGCGTCAATAATTTCGCCCGGCGTGGCCGGCCATTTCGTGGCAATGCCCAAGCGCGCAAATCGCGCCGGCCAAGGAAATGCTGTAGCGGCATCGGCCGCTCGCGCAAGCGCAGCGGTGGCATCCACCGAATTGGCGATGTCGTTCTTCGATGCAAGGCCCTGCAATTCTTTCGCAAAATCGTTGAGCGTTGCGTCCGGGCCGCTCCCACCTATCAGCACGCCGCTACCGTCTGCCTTTTTCGGTTCGACCAGCGCGAATCCACCGCGGCCTCCTCGTCCTCCCCGCGCGGCCTGATCTTGTCCGCGTCCTGCACCCGCCGCATTCGCTGACGTAGTTTCACCGGCAGCGCCGGCTGCATCTGAATTTTGCGTCGCTACTGGCGCGCCTCGTCCGCCGCCCGCTCCTCCGCGAGTCAAGCGTCCGACGTAAATCATTTCATCAATTTTCTGCGTGGCTGCAGTCTGGGCGAGAATACGTTCCAGTCCGCGGCCGCCGGCCCATTGTTGGCCGACAAAAGCTACAGTTAATGTTCCGCGCACTTTCGAGGCATCCAAGTGCTGCAACATTTCCACCAGAGCCGCGCAGCCAAAGCGATCGCCAATTGCGGGCGAAGTCATTCGTCCGTATCCCATTTCGTACAAGTGGCGCTCGATCGAAATCGGATCGAGAATTTCTATTCCGGCCTGCCGGACTTCAGCGGCTGTTGTCGCTCCAACATCCACATAAATATCATCCAGTCCGTACATGCCTTCGTGAAGATCCGCGGGCGCCGGACCCGGCCGCGCGCCCTGCAGATGCGTTGAAAGCCCCGCAACAACTCCCGTGACATTTTTTCCAGATCGCGTGCGGATATAAACCGGCTCCGCGGAATGAAGTGAATCGAAAATTGGATTCGGCGCCGCTTGAGGCAGTCGTTGAACGCGCAAGTATCCGTCCGCCGCAATGGCGCTCACGATGTAGCCGGGCTCGTCCATCGGCGTGACGATTGCGCGATGCGGCGCGCCGCTGCCAACTGTGACCACGACGTTGCCGATCGTATCGATCTGCGGTTTCCACTTCGCCAATTCTTTTTGAATTTCTTTCGCCAACACTTGTTCGTAGCCGGGAATCGCGGGCGTCTCAACAAACTTTTTCAGTTCTTGACGCAAATCCTGTCCAGCAACGGCCGGCGAAAGTGCCACAGCAGACGTCATCAGCAAAACGGCAGAACCAGCAACATGCAAAATTGCGCGCAATTTCATCGAACACTCCCTGTAGGTCGGACTGAATAATTTCGGCGGCATATTCATGCGTCGCGCTGACTGTATCGCGCCAACGCAACGCTGGCAACCAGCAAAAGCGCCGCGCTTCTCGCAAGAGATGGAAAATTGGTTTTTAGTTTCAGGAATTATTTCAAAAAGGAAGTGAGTGCGAATCAGCGCGCGAGCTGATCGAGCAAAGCGTCGCGCTGCGTAATCGCCTGCTGCGAAGTGCTCTCCAACATGAATCGGTAAGCGGCCACAGCAGCAGCGCTGAGCGCGAGATATGCAATCGGCAGCAGCCACATTCCCGCCAACCAAAGGCAAATTACTCCAACCAGAGCGATCGTTCCCATCACTGCGGCAAGCAATCCAAATGAAATCACCATCGTCATTCCCGATGGACGCTGCCGGCGCATTCCGAATTCAAATTTTCTGGGATATTGCAATGACAGCCAATTTCCCACGCCAAAATGCATCAGCGCCGCAAAAGGTAACGCGGCCCACGTCGCTAAAATAATCAGCAAGCCCGGCGGATGTCCCATGGCGATTAAAATGCCCAGCACCAGAAGCGCTTCAAAGCACACCAGTGTTCCGTGAAACAGATTCTTCGCCAGCATCACATCGCGAAATTTTATTGGCGAAAGGTAATATCGTTCGATGCCCCGGCCTTCGTAAGCCAAATTATTTGGCGTGAAATTCATGATCAGCAGAAAGAGATACGCCACTGCGGCGGGATACGCGTATCCGCCGTTGAACCTCGAAAATGGAGACGGACCGCCATGCTTGTTCGGCATTGATGCCGTCATACTGAAAAACACGATGAGAACAAGCGGCATAAAAATATTCATCAGCAGCATCGAATTGCGGTAGAGATATTTAAATTCCTTGCCGATGATTACCGTCACCGGCCCGCTGATCAAACCTGAAGCCGCCGATTCCACCGAGGAGACTGCAACGGAAGACGGCGCGGAAGTTTGCACGCGCGGCGCCACAACTTTTCGGCGCACCGGCGCGGCGCTTTCGCCCAAATCTTCCCCGGTAAATTGCGCGTGTGCCCGAAACGCGAAAAGTCCGCCGAACGCACAGGCATATAGCGCAAGCAAACCGGTTGTCATCGCTGCTGCGGAAGGATCTTCATTCGCCGCGTGTTCAATCACCGTTCCCGCCAACGCCGGTGGCAACGCTCGCCACACGTTCGCGGAATTTTCGACTGCGGATCTCACCGCAGGGCCCCAGCGCTGCAAAATCAGGCCGGAAAACTGAATGCATACGAAGAAAAGAATAAGAAGAACGGTAAGAATTTCTCGAGTCCGGCGTTTCGCTAGCAATCGTTCCAGCCATGCAAACAGCATACGGTTAAAAAGCAGATTCATCAGCGCCGAACAAGACAGTGCAAGCGCGGCCCACCATTTCAAATCCGGACGCGCAACTGAAATCCCGATTCCCATCGCGATATGCCAAAGAATTCCAGCGAGTGCAAAGGGATCGGCCAATCCATATGACGTGCTCATCAGAAAAAATGTGGAAAATTTTATCGGGAAGCGCAAGAAATTTCGACCGTCAAAACCCGGGTTTGTTTGCGAGGCGAGTACCGGCACAAATTGCCAGAACATGAAAATTCCCCATAACATCACGGAGAGGTAAATCCACCTCTGCATTCCCACGATTTCAAATGCGCCAAAACCAATTCCCAAAGCGCCGCCAAACGTCAAAAGTGTAAAGAATATTCCCAGCGCCACGGTTCCAAGTACGTGCATCTTCTCGGACTGGTTGCGCATGCCATTGCGAAATATTTGCCAGCGCAACATGATTACCAGCGAAAGCTGGCGCCACAAATTATTTGTCGTGGTCACTTCAGCCATGAAAGTTCATCCTCTGATTTGCGAAGCACACCTTCGTGCCCCACCACCGCCAGAAAAATTTCTTCGAGAGTAAGTTTTTGTCCCGGCGCGACAGGATCGACACCTTCCACATGCGCCGCAGCGGCCACACCGGCGCGCAATTCGTCCAATGATCCCTGTGCGATGATT
The DNA here is from genome assembly GCA_036008485.1 of Candidatus Acidiferrales bacterium. Lineage (GTDB taxonomy): Bacteria > Acidobacteriota > Terriglobia > Acidiferrales > UBA7541 > DASTCZ01. The sequence goes on from DASYNR010000133.1 coordinate 8,368, forward strand.
CGTCCCTTATTTATGATGGCGACGTGGCTGCACAATCGCTCGACAATCTCCAGCACATGCGACGTCAGAAAAATTGTCGAGCCGCGCGCCGTCATATTGTGCAGCATCGTTTTCAAAGTGCCCGCGGCAACTGCGTCCACGCCTTCAAACGGCTCGTCCAGGAAAAGAATTTTCGGCCCGTGAATCACCGCAGCAGCCAACGCGAGCTTTTTCTTCATGCCGTGGGAATAATCGACGATCAGCGTCTTCGTGCGGTCCGCCAAATCCATAAAGTCCAGAAGTTCGCTTGTTCGCTGCGCCGCCGTTGCGCGATCTAGTCCGTACATTCTTCCCACAAAATTTAAATATTCATTTCCAGTAAGGCGATCAAACAGCGCCAGGCCTTCAGGCACGACGCCAATTTGCCGCTTCACTTCGACGGGATTGCCTTCCAGGCTAAGCCCCAGCAAATTAATCGTTCCCGCGGTCGGCGCCAGCAGTCCGGTCATCATGCGGATGGTTGTGGATTTTCCCGCGCCGTTCGGCCCCAGAAACCCGAAGAACTGTCCCGCGTCCACGCGCAAATCTACGTGATCCACGGCAACTAAATTGCCGAAACTTCGGGACAATCCTTCCGCAACAATCGCAGCTTCCGCCATTGATCCTCCGACTTAGAAGTATGCCATTGATTACGAAGCGGCCACGTCAAAAATAACGCGGTGAGATTTTTCGCGCGCGATTTCCGATATATTTGTAAGCGAAGATTTTTAGAATAAGCGGGATGACGCCACAAGCGGCGAAGTGTTCGCGCCGCGGACGGGAAACAACGCCAGCACAGCGGGTAATTCAATGCGAAATGTGGCTCCGCCTTCTGGGCGATTGGCGCAGGTAATTTGTCCCTTGTGCTCTTTCACCAGGCCATAGCAAATCGATAGTCCCAGACCTGTTCCTTTGCCGACGGCCTTCGTCGTATAAAAAGGATCAAACGCCAGTTGCGGATCGCGAACGCCGGGGCCGGTGTCCGAAAACTGAATCACAACATTGGCCTGGTGGCGGAATGTTTTCATGCTGAGCACTCCGCCGCCAATTTCTTCCATTGCCTCGACGGAATTATTAATGATGTTGAAGAACACCTGTAGAATTTGATTGGCGTCGCCGCGAACTCCGGGTAAATGCGATTCCGCGTCCAGCTCGATGCGAATATTCTTTTTCTTCATGTCCGCGCGGCATAGTTCCACGACGTTTCCAACAATTGCGTTGACGTCGAGCAGAGT
>DASYNR010000134.1:0-8503 GCA_036008485.1 Candidatus Acidiferrales bacterium
CCGGGCGCATACCTGAGAATGTAGCCCTCACCCGAAAATGGTGCACGGCACTCGGTCAGTACGCCCAGCGCAGTAAAACGCTGCCTGTCGTATAACCGGCGCCTACGGTGACCAGCAAAGCCACGTCGCCTTTTTTCAACCGGCCGCTAGCGACAGCGTCCTGCAATCCAAGTGGAAGCGTGGCGGCCGTGGTATTTCCGTAGCGATCAATGCTAACGACAACTTTTTCGTCGGGCACGCCGAGCCGCTGTTGCATCGCTTGAATAATTCGTAGGTTCGCTTGGTGCGGCACGACGAGTGCGAGATCGTCAATCGTGACTCCATTGTCGGCCAAAATTTTCGCGGAAGTTTCGGCCATCCGGCGCACGGCGTATTTGAAAACTTGCTGGCCGCCTTGATGAACGAAATGCATTTTCTTTTCCACGGTTTCCTGCGTCGAAGGATTCAGCGAACCGCCGCCGGGCATAAAAAGATCGCAACCGCCGGAGCCGTCAATGTCGTGTTGGAAATCGAGAATGCCTTCGCCTTCCCCGGCGGGCTCCAGAAGCACAGCGCCGGCGCCATCGCCGAAAAGAACGCAAGTGGCGCGATCCTCGAAGTTCAGGATCGAAGTCATTTTATCGCTGCCGATGACCATTACTTTTTTGTGCGCGCCGGAAGCGACAAATTGCGCGCCGACCGTGAGCGCGTAAGCGAACCCGGAACACGCCGCGGAAAGGTCGAAGCCCCACGCATTCTTCGCCCCGATGCGATCCTGCACCAGGCAAGCGGTTGCGGGGAAAAACATGTCGGGCGTTACGCTCGCGATTACGATCAATTCTATTTCGGCGGGATCGATATTTTTTTGCGCGATCAATAATTTCGCCGCTTCCGTGGCCATGTGAGATGTAGCAACACCGGCATCGGCATAATGCCTTTCGCGGATTCCGGTGCGGGTGCGAATCCATTCGTCATTCGTATCCACGAATTTTGCAAGATCGTCATTTGTTACCACGCGCGGCGGCACGTAGCAGGCAACGCCGGTGATTTTCGCGCGAATTGGGTGGGGCATTCGGAGCCCGCCTTTCTAAAATGAAGATGTAAAATTAATTTTGGTGGCGCAATAACAAATTTTATAACTCGAACCTGTAGCAAATTGAAAAAGGAATGTAAGGATTGTATTGGAACCGCGCGGGGCAGACAAGGCTGCTCACGTGAATTCCATTCAATTACGCGGAGTCGTTCGATTTGGCGGGCGCTTCGTTGTGCTACACTTTTGCGCACCGCATGAATTTCGCGGCCGTCCCCGCGGAAAGGATGCCAAATGTATTTCCAGTCATTCTATTTGACGTGTCTCGCCCACGCGTCCTACATGATCGGTTCCGACGGCATCGCCGCTGTCGTGGATCCTCAGCGCGACGTGGATATTTACATCGAAGATGCCAAGCAGCAGGGACTGAAAATCGCCTACGTAATTGAAACGCACCTTCACGCGGACTTTGTTTCCGGACATCACGAACTTGCCGAGCGAACCGGCGCAACTATCGTTATGAGTGCCAAGGCAGGAGCAACTTTTCCGCATCGCGATATTCGTGATGGCGAAAAAATTGAATTTGGAAAATGCGTGCTGCAATTCCTGGAAACTCCGGGACACACTCCGGAGGGAATCTGTATTCTCGTCACCGATCGCGAACGCGGCAATGATCCTTGGGCGGTTTTAACGGGTGACACGTTGTTTATCGGCGATGTCGGACGGCCTGATCTTTCCGCCGATCATACGCCGCAGCAGCTCGCAGGAATGTTATACGACAGTCTGCACAATAAACTTTTTCCCCTCGCTGATAGTGTGGAAGTTTTTCCCGCGCACGGCGCAGGATCGCTCTGCGGACGCAGCATTGGCAATGAACGCAGCTCCACAATAGGAAAAGAAAAACAATTTAATTACGCTCTGCAACCGATGACGCGTGAAGAGTTCATACAAATGTTGACGGCAGAATTGCCGGAGCGTCCCGGATATTTCAGCCGCGATGCGGAAATTAATCGCGCTGGCGCCGAAGCGATGGAAGAATTGCCGCCACTCGCCGCGCTTTCACCAGACGAAGTTGCCGAAAAAATCGGCCAGCGTGTCGGCGGCCCCGCTGCATCGGCTTTGGTGTTGGACACTCGTCCATCCCCGGATTTTTTTGCGAGCCACATTCCCGGTTCCGTGCACATCGCGCTCTCCGGACAATTTGCCGCCTGGGCTGGCGCGCTCATCGGACTGGATAGCGAAATAATTCTAGTCGCCGAAGATCCGGAGCGAACGGAAGAATCCCGAATGCGCCTCGCGCGAGTCGGCATCGAACGCATCGCAGGATATTTGGACGGCGGGATTTCAGCGTGGCAGCGCAGCGGACGCCAGGTGGCGCAATTCGCGCAAATCAGCGCCGGCGAACTGCGTCAATTATTGGTCCGCGAACCGGCAATGCAAGTGGTTGACGTTCGCCGCGCTAGCGAATGGGACTCAGGCCACGTCGCGCAAGCGCGGTTGGCCCCACTGAATAAATTTGCAGCGCTCGTAGGTTCCGGCTCCGAAGCGGCCAAAAAACTTCTGCCGGATTTCGAGACGGACCGCCCCGTGATTGTGCATTGCCAGGGCGGTTATCGCAGCGCGATTGCCGCAAGCCTGCTTGAACGCGCCGGATTTTCAATGGTTGTGAATGTGATTGGCGGATTTGACGCCTGGAAATTGCAGAAATTTCCGATGGAAATTCCTGGAAAATCCAACGCGCCGCAATCAAACATCGAGCACGCAAAAACTTAGGGTTGAATTTCGTAACGAAATGTTATCGGCGCTGTTTTTCGGAGCGTCGCAGCGACGGAACAATATTTATCTTCGCTCAACTGAATCGCATCGCGAACGGCTTTGTCGTCCAGCTTTCCGCGCAAACGATAGACCAGTTCGAGTTTGATCCAAACGGCCGGCGGTTCCGCGGCACGCTCGCCGGAAACTTCCACTTCCAGCGCGTCAAGTTTTTGCCGCTTCTTCTTAAGTATTTCGACGACATCGGTAGCCGTACAAGCGCCCAGCGCGAGGAGCAATAATTCCATCGGCCCCGGCGCGGAATTTGATTCGCGATTAGAATCCAGCGGCACTGCGTGCCCCGAAGGACCGACGGCGATAAATTGTTCCGCGCCAACCCAGCGGACTTTTGCAACTTTCATGGCGTGATCTTTCGTCATGGCGAAATCCTCCAGGAATGAGTTCGAGCGTAACAGAGCAAAGGCGGCGAGAAAAGCGCAGGAGAAAACTAAGCGGCGGAATTAAGTTGCCGAACTTTCGACAGATTCGTTCGAGACTTCGGATGCTGGATACATTTCGGCGTTTGGATTTGGAGCGTTGCGCATTGTTTCAACGAAAACAGAAACGAGGCGCGCTTCAAATTGCGCTGCGGAGCAGCGTTCAATTTCAGCAAGCGCTTCGCCCGCGCTGCGTGCGCGTTTGTAGGTGCGGTCCGAAGTGATGGTGTCATACGCGTCCGCAATGGCGATAATTCGCGCGCCGAGAGGAATATTTTCACCGGCGAGCGCGTGCGGATATCCGGAACCGTCAAAAAATTCATGATGATGGAGAACCATCGCGCGAATGCGATCCAGACCTTTCACTTTTTCAAGAATCGCGGCGCCGTAGTTCACGTGCTGCTTCATTTCATCCCATTCATCGGGATCGAGGGGACCATTTTTGTTCAAGATGGATTCGAGGATGCCAACTTTTCCGATGTCGTGCAGCAACCCAGCCAGACGAATTTCTTCAATTTCCGCGTGACTCATCTCGAGCGCTTCGGCGAGCGCGACGGAGTGCGAAGAAACGCGCTGCGAATGATTCCGTGTAAAGGAATCTTTGCCGTCAATGGCAATCGCCAGCGAGCTTAGCGTTTCGACGACCAGCGGCGGAACAATGCGCGCCTCAGAGGAATCTGCTTCACGCGGCGCTTCGGCGGAGACATCTGCGCCGGTTGAAGCGCCTTCACTAATTTCGGTCGCGTCTAGCGAGCGCATGAACTGGTCGAGCCGGTTGCAGATTTCTTCCATCGCTTCAGGGCCGGTGGTGAATTGCCGCTTGAGTGTTACGCCGAGATAGGCGTCAAGAACGTCGCGTTTCCAACGCTTGGTTTCGTTCGGATCGAAATGATCGGCTGTGGAAACAGCGTTGCCGCCTTGATGTTTTGAGAGATACATTGAAGCGTCAGCAACCTGGATTAATTCCTGCGGCGTAGAACCGTGAACCGGGAAGCTGGCGATGCCAAAACTGCCGGTAACATTTTTCTCGCGCAGCAGAGTGTCGGAAGAAATATAGGCGCGGAGTTTTCCGGCGAGCTGGCGCGATTGTTCAGCATTGGTTTCCGGCATTAGAACAACAAACTCGTCGCCGCCATAGCGCGCGATGATATCGGAGCGGCGGCAATTTTCTTCCAGAATTACTCCGACGCGGCGCAAAACCAAATCTCCTTCGAGGTGGCCGTAGAAATCGTTTACAAATTTGAAGCGATCCAAATCGATGAGCACCAGCGAGAAGGGCCTGCCGGCGCGAGTGGCGCGTTTCCATTCCGCGGAAAGCGCTTCCATGAAGAAGCGATGCGTTTTGACTTTCGTAAGCCCATCAGTGATGGCTTGCTCCTGCGCCTTTTGAAAACTGAGCGAGCCGTGAAGCGCGCCGGAAATTAAGTCGGCAAGTGTTTCGAGCAATTGCAATTCTTCCACGCTGAAATCGCAAGGCGCGGAACATTCCACGTAAAGAACGCCATGCAGTTGATCGCCATAAACAATCGGCAGAGCAACCGCGGCGCCGGAATCTTCCAGCATGGGAAATGAAGCTGAAGTATCGGAACCAAACGATCGCACAACGGCCATCTCACCGGTTCGCGCGACGCGGCCAACCAGTCCTTCACCCAATGGAATTCTACGGCCGAGAGCGTTACGGCGCCTGCCTGCTTCGGCTTGAATCACAACTTCCTTCGTGGCGTAGTCCAGCACGCCGATCCCGATGTGATCGTAGCTCAGGCCGGCTTCCAGTTCCGTGGCGATGCGAGAAAGCATTTCATCAGGATTGAGAGTTGCGATGGCGTTCTTAGATATGTTGTTGAGGAGCGTGAGGTGGCGTGATTTCACTTGCTCGCCGCGGAACAGGCGCGCATTTTCCAAAGCGATGGTGGCTTCGCTGGCGAGCACGCGCATCAGTTCCAGATGGTCTTCATCAAACGCATGTTCCTGTCTGCTATGAACGGCAATCACACCGATGGCGCGATCATAAAGGATCAACGGCACGGCGCAAAAGCAGCCCATTTCTTCAACAGGTTCCGCACCCAACTCACTCGATGCATCCGCTACATGTTCACGAATCAAGAGCGGCTGACGGCTGTGGAGCACATATTCGGTAAGGTAGTTTCCACACGGACGCGAGCGCTTCGGTTGTTTTTCTCCGTCACGAATTTCCAGTTCAAAAGTTAACGTGTTGGCAGCGGCGTCATAAAAAGCGATGTAGAGGTTGCTGGCGTCAAGCAGGCGCTGCATTTCGGAATGGATTTTTTCAAAGAGCGCGTCGGTATCCAAAGTGGAGCTGAGCACGCGGCCAATCTCATTCAGGAGATGCAATTCCTCGCTGCGGCGAGAAGTCTGCTGGATCAGATAACTATTCTCGACGGACATACCGATTTGATGGCCGAGCGCCATCAGCAGATGAAGTTCGGCCGGAGAAAAGCGGCGGCTGTCGGGCGCACCGAGAAGAAGAACGCCAAATGCCTTGTCTTTTGTTTGCAAACTGATCGCCGCAACGGTGTGCAAACCCTGTTGTAGAGCAAGCTGGCGGAAGCGATGGAAAGATTCTTCACGCTCGAGAGTTTCCCACAGCGCGTCGCGATGCAGATCGCGGAAGACGGCTAGTCCACCGAGACGCACGACGAGTTCGACGAGATGATCGTCAAGACCTTCCTGCTGAGAGGCGCTGCAAAATGTGTCGCTGAGGCCGACGGCAACGACGGCCGTAGGACCTTTCGGATCGCCGTGATGAAGAAACAGAGCTCCGGATGGAACTTGAACTACGTTCAGAATGCGGTCGAGGGCCTGCGCCAACATGCGTTGTACTTCGCTGCCAACGACGCTGGATGTTGCGAGATTCAGATTGGAAAGCGCGAGCATGTGCCGTTCGATGCGGCGCTTTTCTTCTTCGTAAAGCGCCATGGACATGAGGACGGCAATAAATGTGACCGGAACCATAGTCATGATGGAGAGAGTTGCCTGTCCGGCGGGAGAAAATTGTTTGGCAAGTTCATTCGCGAGCGAGACGCAGCCCCACAAGCCAAATGCAAGACCAAGCGCGCCATCGGCGAGAGTTTCTTGTTTACGGCTGGAGAGCCAGAAGAGTACACCAGTTGCGAAAAACACGACTACGATTCCGTAGAGAGGCGCGATCGGAAATTGGCCCTGCGTGAATGCGATTGCCCACGCTGCAAACACCGCAGAGGCGACACCCACGGCGTAGATCCACGGCTTTCGTTGCGTATAGAGTTGAGCGCTGAGGAAAAATAGTAGCGCCGCAGAAGCAACCAGCCACGCTTGGACGGCCATTTCCCACGAGCCCAACGCTTCGCGCTTGTTCATCGCGGCGGCGCCGTAATGCAGGGCGAGCATCGTCCATCCGGCCGACCACATCAGGAGATACGGTTGGCGTTTCACGGAATAAACGTAGCAGTACAGTGCGGCAACCAATGCGGTCGCCGCCAGCAGAGCCAGGGCCAGAATGCTCTCGTGTATCAACGGAATCCGATTTTCTTGGGCTGCGAATGCAGCCAATACTCAGAAGGAAAAGCGCATCCACGAAACAAAAAATTCACGGTGCTGGGCTACCTTCCGAATGTGGGAATTATGCCTGTACCAGAATGGGCCATAGGCACTTCCCGACTCTTGCTAGACTATAGAGGTCAATTTTTCTTACGGTCAAGGGTACTCGTGTACTTTTGTCCCTGATTGTAACTAGCCGCGGCGGAACGGGACGGACGAGAAGCCGCGTGACTCAAGACGGTGGAATCCGCTAAACTGCAAGGGTTCCATTCATCGAAATTTTTTGGGAAACACCGCCAATTGGCGACCGTGTTCCGTTGCCGGGGAAATTCCGCAATTCTGAGGACATCAAAAATATTATGACCGATTCCATTTCAACGAATTCCAAGCCACGCGTGCGGTTTGCGCCTTCGCCGACGGGCTATCTGCATGTGGGCGGCGCACGAACCGCGCTATTTAACTGGCTATTCGCGCGGCACGAAGGCGGGACATTTATTTTGCGCGTGGAAGATACGGATACGGAGCGCAACCGGCCGGAACTGGTGGAAGGAATTTTGGCGTCGCTGCGTTGGCTGGGATTGCAGTGGGATGAAGGCCCGATATTTCAATCACAGCGGCTGAGTTTGTATCGTGTGGCGGCGGAAAAATTGCTGGCGTCCGGTGCGGCGTATCTTTGTTATTGCGCGCCGGAAAAATATGCCGGCGGAGACGCAGCGACGGAAACAGATGCGGAAGAAGCACCAACACGGCGACGCGTGACGCGATGCGCTTGCCGGGATGGACATCCAGCGATTGGCGCGCAGAAACCAGCGGTACGATTTCGAGTGCAATTGGGAGTTACGACTTCGTTTGAAGATATTGTCTTTGGAAAAAATGAAACTTCCAACGATGAGATTGAAGATTTCGTATTGCTGCGTTCGCCGAAAGATGGGTCGGAGTTGGGATTGCCGACCTACCAGCTTGGCGCGGTGGTGGACGATATCGAGATGCGGATTACGCATGTGATTCGCGGCGCGGACCATATTTCCAACACGCCGAAGCAGGTGATGCTATATCGCGCGTTGGGCGCCGAAGTTCCGAAATTTGCGCACGTGCCACTGATTCTGGGGCCGGATCGCAAGCGGCTTTCCAAGCGGCACGGTGCGACGAGCGTTGCGTCGTATGAGGAAGAAGGATTTATCGCGGAGGCCTTCCGGAATTTTCTTTGTTTGCTTGGCTGGTCAACGGGCGATGATTCGGAATTTATGCGCACGGATGAATTGCTGAAGCGATTTTCGCTGGAAGGCGTTAGCCGGACAAACGGAGTTTTCGATCGCGCCAAACTGGAATGGTACAACAGCCAGTATTTGCAGAAGTTGCCGCTGGATGAACTATTGCCGCTGGTGCAAGGTGAATTAGAGCGGGCCGGAATCTGGCGCGCGGAATGGAACGGCGCGGAAAAAGAATGGTTTGCGCACACTGTGGACCTGCTGCGTCCGCGTACGCATTTGCTTACGGATTTTGCGAAATGGTCGCTCGCATTTTTCAGCGATACATTTGAATATGATCCTGCGGCGAAAGAAAAATTCTGGAAAGATGCTCGATTGGCGGGAATGCTGGGGAAACTGGCGGATGCGCTTGCCGCGATTCCCGAATGGAATCACGATGCTTGCGAACAGGCGTTGCGCGGAATTGCGGAAACGGAAGGCGTGAAGGCTGGACTATTGAT